>JAXHMK010000004.1:0-300000 GCA_034521495.1 Balneolaceae bacterium | reverse complement strand
CAGCAATATTGGTCCTCGAAACTATCTCGTATTCAAGTAAAAACGCCGGACAAATCACTGGATCTTTTAGTGAATGGATGGCTGATGTATCAGAATCTATCGAGCAGGATGTGGGCACGAACGGCATATTACCAGGCAGGAGGAGCGTATGGTTTCAGGGATCAGCTCCAGGATTCAATGGCAGCTCTTTTTGTGGATGAGAAGATGGTTCGTGATCAGATCTTACTTCATGCAAAACACCAGTTTCCGCAAGGCGATGTTTTACATTGGTGGCATCCGCCCACAGGGCGCGGAGTGCGTACAAAAATTACAGACGATCGGCTGTGGCTGCCATTTGTGACTCATTATTACCTGAAAATTACGGATGATTGGCCTCTCCTGGACGAGCAGATACCATACATTCAGGCAAGAGCACTTGAGGAACATGAACATGAAGCATACCTGCAGCCGGAAATATCACGTACTAAAGAATCATTGTATGAACACTGTTGTAAAGCGATAGAAATATCACTGAAATTTGGCAAACATGAACTACCGCTGATAGGTACCGGAGACTGGAATGACGGGATGAATCTTGTCGGGGAAAAAGGAGAAGGTGAAAGTGTTTGGCTTGGGTTCTTCCTCTACAAAATATTGGTCGATTTTGAAGAGATCTGTAAAAAAATGGATGATCCGGATCGGGCGATGAGATACCGTGACGAGGCCGCAAAACTGAAGAAGAATTTGAATACCACCGGCTGGGACGGAGACTGGTATTTGCGTGCGTTTTATGATGACGGTTCGCCGCTTGGATCAGCCCAAAATAAGGAGTGTTCCATAGATGCGATTTCCCAGGCGTGGTCTATCCTGTCGGGTGTGGCTTCCAGGGAAAGGAGAGTACAGGTGTTGAAAGCTATAAAAGAACATCTCATATCAGAAAAAGATGGAATTATAAAACTGCTGACACCACCGTTTGACAGGACAGAAAAAGATCCGGGATACATTAAAGGTTATATACCCGGTGTTCGTGAAAATGGCGGACAATATACACATGGTGCTCTATGGGTGGTTCGGGCATTTGCAGAAAGTGACCGGGGGGATGAAGCGATGCGCTATTTTTCAATGATCAATCCAATAAATCATGCTTTGGACCGGGATGCCGCAGAGAACTACAAAGTTGAACCATATGTGGTAGCTGCAGATGTGTATGGTGAGCCGCCATTGACCGGCCGCGGGGGTTGGAGCTGGTATACCGGATCAGCAGGCTGGATGTATCGTGTAGCCCTGGAATCCATATTAGGATACCGGCCCGGCAAGGATTTTATTGAGCTAAACCCGGTAATTCCGTCTGATTGGGATGAGTTTGAAATAACTATTACGCTGGATGACAATGAGACTACTTGTCACATCATTGTCAAAAATCCGGAGTCTGTTGAAACAGGAAAACTATACGGAGAGATAAATGGCGAACCGATTGGAAAGCAAGAGAAACCGTTAAAGATTCCTCTCAATAAAGATGGTTGTCAACACGAGATTATACTGAGTATGAAAAAGGAGTAACCGGGTATCTGTTTAGCGTCCTGGCAGAGTGCGATAGCTCCTGCCAGAGTCGCGTGGATCGGTTTTCGAGGGAAATCTGACAGGATCCCGACAAGCCTGTCGGGAGCTCTGTCAGGTTGTTTGACTCAAACCGCTAAACATGTACGTAACCGGCAGCATGTTGTAAAAGCATGTGCATTATGGTGTAGTGGAAAACACTACATCGATTCTTAACTATAGATTACTAATCATTCAATAGTTTGCATACGGACAGGTTCAATGGAAGCTGATATTTTACATACAAATCAAACATTAAAATCCGGAAAGATGTCAGCCAATTCTCATCATATAAACGTAATGATTGTTGCTCCGAGTGTTTTGGTTAGACAAATGCTGTCGCGGATTCTGAAGGGTGAACGCAACATTTCTGACCTGTACGCAATGGGCAATTCCGAAAACGATACTACGCTTTTGGAAATTGAAAAAAGGAGTCCGGACTTGTTGTTTTTGAGCTTGGATTCAGTTCATTCAAGAGAAATTTGGCTGCTGAAAAGCATCATCAACATGCATCCCGAAATTCCGGTTGTACTGTTGACTCCTTTAAATTCTCAAGGCGCACAGGCAGCACTTTTTGGTTTAAAAATGGGAGCTCTTGATTATATCACCATACCCGAAAATAACCATGGAGTTGTGCTTGCAGAGAGACATTTCAGAAAGAGAATAGTGCCTTTAATAAAGGCTTTACCAAAAATAAATATGCGGGCCGGTATCGGGAATCAAATATTTCTTTCACAAACTTCGAGTGTAAGCACACAAAGTAAATCAACACAAAAAGGGCCATTTGAGTTAATTGTTATAAGCGGTTGTTTGGGGGGCGTTCAGTCACTCTATGAACTGCTTTCTTCACTGAACGATCAAATTCCGGTTCCTGTCATTATCGTTCAGCATATGCCCAAAATATATACAAGGGAATTTGCGGCAGATCTTGATTTGATAACTCCGCTTAATGTCAGGGAGGCGGAACAAAACAGTATTTTATTGCCGGGACAGGTATATGTGGCTCCCGGTGGTTTTCATACAGTTATAAAAAACAGAGGCAGAAGACAGGTAATAAATAAGCACAGAGGCCCCAGGGAGATGAAATTCAGGCCGTCAATTGATGTTCTTTTGAAATCGGCTGTAAATTTTTATCAGGGCCGTGTTTTGGGAGTGTTTTTATCCGGAGGAGGGGAAGACGGCGTTCGCGGAGCGGAGAAACTTCTGGCGGCCGGTGGAGAAGTTTTGTTGGAAAGTGGAAAAAGTTCAAGGATTTGGGATCTGCCGGGGAATGTGCAATCCATAGACAGTTCTATTCCACAATATCACAGCCATCAACTGGGCAGAGAAATCTTAAAACGGATCATGAGGCCAAAGAAGTCTGCAAAAACCGCTGTTCATTCAAAAGTCCCCAATCATTAAAAGAGAAGATTTGATATCACAGTATTGAGGAAGAGAAAATTAAAGAGAACAAGATGGAGGTAAGGCGATGATTAAACGAATAGTAGTAGCACTCGATCCCGATCAGGATACACCCATAGCAACCCGTTATGCCATTCGTTTGGCAAAAAGATTTGATGCCAGTCTCACGGGTTTAGCTGTTGTGGATACATCCAATATTCAGCCTGTGATTGGTGTTGGCAGTTCCGGAACGGAGATGTATGGACACTATATTTGGGAGGAATTGACCGAGGAAACCCGAGAAGTAGCCAAAGAATTGTTAGACTCATTTAGCAATGCTGTTCAGAAAGCTGATGTAAAACACCGGAATGTAACCCGGCATGGAGCATCTTTTGAGATGATTGTTGAAGAGATGAAATATCACGATCTGCTGGTTGTAGGCAGAGATTCTCATTTTTTCTATAATGAACCCGACATGGATACCAAAACACTTGCCAATGTTGTAAAAAATGGTGTGGCACCAACCCTGGTTGTAACGGATACCTATCATGATGTGGAAAGGTTAATGGTTGCCTTCGACGGTAGTTCGCCTGCCGCAAGATCTCTGCAGGCTTTTGTTCATCTGTTACCATACGGAAGCGACCTGGACATTGAGCTTGTCAATGTTCCCAAAAGTAATTCCAGTGAAGATGCAGGTGAAGCATCAGTGGTTTTGAGTCAGGCAGAGAGTTTCCTGAAAGAACATCATTTTAGCTATATAACCAAAGTGGTTTTGGATCACGGAGATGTAGGGAAACGCTTACTCGAGAGACAGATGAGCAAGAAGCCGGATTTGGTTGTGATGGGTGCGCATTCAGTTTCGGCACTCAGGAGAGCAACCTTTGGTTCAACAACTCACTTTATGATTACAAAAAGCGAAGGTCCGCTTTTTCTGAGTCCATAGATGGGATGCTTACTGTTTGTATAGCCTTAATTTTGGCTTTTTCGTGGGGGGTTAAGAGTGAATCCGCCCTGAATTACCGGGGCGGATTTTTTTAGTGCGCCCGACATGGCACAGAATCTCCTTCCCTTCCATTCAACCCCATATTGCTGGGCGAGACGTTCATACACTTTTTTGATTCGTTTCCCTTCAATTCCCCGGAGTGAAGCAATATCACGGGCATAATCAGGCAGAGGTTCACCGAATCGGTAGGCATACATTTTTCGCACGACGTCAATCCGTGTCTTTTCATCACTCCATAAAAGAGCCTGTTTTCTTGCAAGTGCAGAACGGTCTGGTCCAAAAGGCATGCTGAAAGCGTATAATCGTATGCCTTTTGAACCTACGGCAAGTACTCCTGTTTGCTGACGAGCAAGTAACCGAAGAGCATCGTGACTGATTACCGTGCCGGGCCCGAGTAACAAACTTGATATCTGCTGAAATGGGATCTCATAAGCTCCGGCATCCAGTTTATCATTGCCGGCGGTGGTAAACACAAGATTTCCATCTTCAACTGCCAGCCTTCCTCTCTCCAGCCACAGCAATCCGTGCCTGTCTGCGTGAGGAACACGCGCTGTTTCCAGACCAAGTCTGCCCTTAAGTACCATATTGATATCTTGTTATGATGAGGAGATTATCTCGTTGAGGTGTGTGCTTATTACTGAATTCATCCAAAAACTCAGAAATGGTTTTGATTTCTGTTTCACCAATTTTTCCAATAGCAGCAAGTCATAATTGCCAGTTAACAGATAGTCATTTTTTAAACAGATATCTACGCGATTTCTATAAACTTACCGGGTACATGGGCTTTGATAACCGAAGGTAACTTCTTGACCAATGGCAATAAATCTTCATATGTATTGGTTCTGGCTTTCAGAAGTACAACCTGAATCGATGAAGATCGGATAGGTTGTTGAAAGCTGAGGTTTTTGTCACTGGTTATAAAAACATCAAACTCTTTCTCAGCAACAGACAATAACTTTCCATTCGATAAACTTGCCCATCCCATGTCGGGAGTTGTTTGTACAAAAAAGGTCGAATCTAACTCTTCAACTCTGTACTTTAATTTTTTTGGCAGGCATTCATCCAGCAAAATGTTAATCATTGTGGCTGAAGAAGTTGATCTTTAAACTTTTCAAGCACCTGAACAGCTTGGTGTCTGGTTACCGTGGGAAAATCCTCCAGAAATTCATTAAGGGAATGCCCGGCTTCCAGATATTCCAAAAAGGTGCTAACAGGAACACGTGTACCCTTAAAAACAGGTGTGCCACCAAGAATGTCTTTACGCCTTTCGATAAGATTACTATAGGAAGCCATTCTAATGGAAGAAAAGTTATTGTTGATTGAGTAATATAGGCAACGACCGGGCGACTTGGAAATTTTACAATCCCAAGGTTTATGTATTGCGAAAGTTTCTAAACGCCTCAATATATCGTAACCATTTATGCCCTTCGGATTTTCAGCATCCCAAACCCAAAACTTTTATGGCGGCCGATGCCGCTGTACAACAACTCTTTAAATTCTTCACCATTTCGTATTTTCAGAGTACCGGTGAAGGTTACGTCCGGACGTTGAATGATTTTTACTTTTCGATTCTGCTGGTGATTTCTGCGAGACATTCGCTCAATGGAAAACCGCTTCACACTCAGTGAAATCAGGTCAGCGCTATGTTGTTTTTCAAAGTAATGGATCAACCACTCTTTGTATGTTTTTTCACGGTCAACTTCCACTGTTTTATCGTCAATTTCCCAGACTTTGGATAGAAATACATCAAGTTCTTGTCCTTTTCGCCATTTAGGACCATCGGATGCTTTTCTCACTACTGGACAAACCCTTAGCTCAAATCCCAGTTCCATTCCATCCGGAAATTCGGCGGGCATTGGTTTAGAAGCCATCCGTTCCCAGTCCACAATCTCATAGATCGTTGGACTGGCAAAACCTTTGGCAAGATTTTGCAGGGTTTCCCAATCCAGTTCGGAATAGCATAATACCCGAATCGCCTGCCCATTATAATCTGCAATCTGCCTGTGATGGTCTTCCACGCTAAACGGTTTGGGAGCCTGATCCTGAAACAGCTCAGAAAGCGCACAGTGCACAAGGTAGTTATTCCCCACCTTTTTCAGCGGCAGATGCAGCATGCGTCCCAATTGCATGAGCTGCCGGGAATCGAGCCACATCTGTATCATATAATTTGTTTTTGTTTGAATCTCACTCATGGAATCACTCTTCTGTTTGAATTTCAATTTCGCCCCGGGCAATCCACCGTTCACCCACATGGATTTGATTTTGCCAGTCGCGCCGATCTGTAACAGGTTCTTCGAAATCTGCTTTGGGCTGTCTTTCATTTTCATCTAAAGGCCACCAGGCGGGAAACCGGTACTCGTTGATCCGCCCGCTTAGAAAGTGGTGCCTTTTGCAAAGCTTCCGTCAGGGATTCGCACTCCATTTTATTGACAAAACCGAGAGTGGCCGGCAGACAGGTTTTACGTCCGATAAAAAGCGGTCGTTCCGGGTATTGAAGGGCTTGTTGCAGATCTTCAATGGTTGGTTTTTCATCTGCAGGTTGAAGGGTTACGGCAACGGTGTGAATGGAATCTGCCCGGTAATCCCGAAGACGAATATGGGTTCCTTTACTGGAAGAACCTCCTTTTCGTTTATCCAGCCAGCCCTCAGTTGTCCAGGCATTATGATCCAGCATAAACTCCTGGGAAAGATCTACGGTTTGATAATCCTGAATCTGCTGTCCTGCCCGATCTTGCCGAGATGCGTATCTCAACCGTTTTTGGAGGGCCTCGAGTTTTCCAAAATCGCTGTGATCATACCCAAATGCATTCCCCAGCATTCCTGCAAGCATCGATAGTGCAGGATAGGGCTGTACTTTACCATGACGGTCAATGATAGGAGCTCCAAAACTCATTAAGGGAGCATCTAACCGAAGGATAAGGATATCCATCTATACTCTTTTTATTTGATTTGCAGCCCAGTCAGCTATTTCTGGTACAGAGGTTACACCATCCAATTCCAATATTTTCTAAAGAGTCTCCTTAGGACCGGTTGCAGCTAATTTTCGTTCTGTACTGTTTCCGTACATTTCATCCATATCTTTGATATATGAACCGAGTGCATGGTAACTATTCGCTAATACTCCGTTGCTGTTTTTGGAAACGGGTTGTTGAAATGCATTCGCCAGAGTTCGCGGCTGAGAAGTTCCAGTTTCAACCATGAGGCATTGGGCATAGGAATAAGGAGCTGTTGAACCCAATTTTGCACCGGGAGATACGGTAGCAACGATTTTAATCAGGCGGTTCACCACTTCCGCAGCCATCGACTTGTCAACACTCTTCCACTCATTTCTCTCAACACCTTCCAGGTTTGAGATCAGAAGCGGGATATCCACAACAACGTAATTGTAGAAAAGTCCACTTGAAAGTTCTGTACTGTCCTAATGTGTCCGGCCCCCAATTCTCCACTTCTCTTCCGGCTCATCCGGCGGAGTTCATCCACGGCTGCAAGAGTAGTCGCTTTCGCTCTCTTCTTAGTGCGTGGTAAACGCATGGGCAACATGAATTGCAGCATCACCGCGGGCAAGAATATCACTGGTTACCATTCGACCGAACATAGCCGCATCAAGCCCCGATGCCGATTTCAGACCTTTTAGATTCTTCTTCAGATCACCTTTGTTAAAATCTCTCATTAAATCTGCGGCTTCGGAAACAACCTCTTTGTCCGCCACTTCATCATTTTCCCAAAAAACCGAATATTCATCTTTTAACTCATCGATTTTGCGATTTAACAAGCTCACGTAAATAACGCATCTCTGGTTCACCAAATATGGTAATCTGGCTTGTTTCCAGCTCTTCCCAAGGATCATCATCTTCACCGGGATTAATTAGTTTTTCGATATCAGACTTACTTGCTTTTTTACCACTTAACAAAAACTCTTTAAGCGCACCTGTTCCGGCCCGAACCAAGGGTTCCGGGTATCCCTCATCAATTAAGGGTTGTGCCAGTTTTCGCTGAAAGGTTTCCCTGGAGCGAAATGTTTTTTCAAACTCATCGATATCATGTAGGGCATTTTCTCCCTGGAAATTACGCCAGTGGTATTTCAGGCATTGCGAGGAGACACGGGTACGTGTGGCACCACCCGAATGGTAACCTTTTTGCAAAACCGGCATCATCGCGGTTTAAAAGGGTTCCGGGTAAGAGGTCAGTGTGTAGAAATTGAAGAAATTTTGGTTGGCTCATAATGGTGGTTTGATTAATTGAAAGTTTACTTTTGAAATTTATTTTGCTTCCTGTTCTTGCTTGTAGATTTTGGAATAGTAATCGCGCGAGATGGACAGGCGTATCTTTTCCCCGGCCTCTCCGCTTTGATAAAACAGCAACCGGGCAACATCGGTCCAGTTTGCCTCCTGGTTTTTCCCCGCTAAAAACTGTGCAACACGTCTAAGGTGGGTTTCAAGAGTTTCATCCGTTGCTCTCATCAGTTGAACAAACCGCAACTCGGACCATCCCGCCTCGGCAAGTGCTTCACCCAGGGATAGGTTATAATTGTGAAGTCCGGCACAATGCGCCATTCCCATGAAAAGCGTGGCCCACCGGCGCTCCCACCGCTCCTGCCGAATCCAGCCCGGAGAGTGATCCAAATCCTGCATTAGCAATAGCCGCCACAGGGCAGGAGTAAAGGGCTGATCAGGAGATATACGGCGAAGATCTGCCATCTCCCCGGTCGAGAGGGCTCCATCTTGTTGCATCATAGCTGATACCTTGCCGACGATTTTTCCATACTCGATTCGATTACTCGATTCCTGTTTCATTTCATTGGTCTCCGTGTTGATTTCAGTACTCATAACTGTTCCTAAAATTACTGGTTGGCTGTTTCTTGTTTTCCGGCGTATTCAAATATTCTGCGTACCTGTCCATAAAACATGGAGCGGGCTTTGCTGACGGCCCGGAGCCGCCGAAGCTGGGCAATGGGA
The DNA here is from genome assembly GCA_034521495.1 of Balneolaceae bacterium. NCBI lineage: Bacteria > Pseudomonadati > Balneolota > Balneolia > Balneolales > Balneolaceae > Balneolaceae bacterium. The sequence continues at coordinate 291,087 of JAXHMK010000004.1, read as the reverse complement.
GTGCTTCGCTTCCGCTTCCTTAAATATTTTTTCCGCTTCTTCGAGCAAAATCTCTTCCCATTGCTGTTTTGCCTCTTCGGATTCCATATTAACTGAAGCCCAAAGTGATTCAAAAAACCGTCGGTCGATTTCACGGTCAAAACGGTTTATCCATGGAGCTACTTTATCATACTCTACACGCTGTTCAGTACCACTGCTTAAGAGGCTGGATATGGCAGGGCGTAATATTTTTCGTTGGACATCATAGGTGAAGAGATTCGTCCTTTTGCTCGTTTAGCTAATATCTCTCTTTCGTAGAAGATTTGCTGAAAAGAGAGGCAGTAACTTTTGGTGGAATGGGGATAATTCTACGGTGAAGTCCATCTGTTTTTCCCTGACCTCTTACTAAGGCTTTGCAAATCAGAAAGGCTCCATCTTTTTCATCATGCTGAAATTCAAGTGCGATGGGAGTAGCATACTCTTCGCCAAGTAAAAGTTGTTGAATTAACTCATAGGTAAAACCTGATTCTCCAAGAGTTAACGCTTTTACTCCTTTTTTTTCTATAGGTGTCCACGGATCTTCAGTTCTTCCATTTAGATCATCCGATGTTGAAACACGTCCTGCTTTCGTATTTGTCCGAAGACATAAGATTTGATCGTTATTTTTTGTAAGGCGAATTCGCCGACAAATTTCGATAAAAAAGGGATCACATTCCTCTAAAGGAATTCCACTTGTTTTCTTCCCATCCAGGAGGGAGCCAAAGCAAAGTTTGCCCATTTGAAGTATATAAATTCAATAACCCTGATCTGTTTTTCAACAACACTGTTACATCTCTCAAAAATCGTTTTCCCCAACTTTTTTCAGGACTTAATCCAACTAATGGGCGGTTCCCAAAACCACCATTCATTCTTACAATGCCGTAATTCCCTCTTCCCAAAAAGCCTTCCATGGTCTGCAATGTTAATAGTGCAAATAACCAATGTTCAGGATCGGGTCTAAGAATCCGGTTTCCCTTCAAATCATGATTTTTCGATGTCACCAGCATATCCAACTCATCCGGTGTTTGAATATCTGAACTGTAACCGGCCTCCTTCAAAGAACCTTCCGGGATTGGCGGCTGCATAAATGCAGGCTGGGAATCATCTCTACCACTAGGTGCCAGGCGGCTTCACTGCCGTCAGCAAGGCTTATCAGTAGCATCTTTCCATATTCTCTGGCTGGTTTGGTATCTCTCCGCTATTTTCACGAGCAACGGCCATGCTTGCCAGTTGGACCAAAAAACTGTACCAGGCCTGCTGCTGGTGCGGTTGCAATGCTTCAAAACTTACAATAGAATCATCCAGAAGCCCACAGAAGATTTCGGGCAAGATTGGTTGTTGACGTTTCTCCATTTCGATAACGGGCAGTGATAACCGAACCATCTAAAAGTGAATAGTGCATATCTGAACTCATAATAGCGGTTTTTTAAAAGTGTTAAGATTCCAAATCCAGTCCGAAGCGGTCGTACCGAAAGTTTTTTCCGTAATAGGAAAATTTAAATCCTCCTTCAAACGGTTGAATGGCGTCTTCCTCAAGTTCGGTCTCTTCAGGAACCACGCTTAACTGCCACTCATTAATTTTCAATTCACTGACTTTCTCCCCGAATGGCCCATCGATATTTTTCGGTAGAGAAATTCTATAGTCGTCTCTTCCAAGCCGTGTTTTTACTTGCTTTAGATCCTCTGCAAATCCCGACTCACCAAACGGTTTGTTGAAGTCGATTCCCACCAGTCCGGGCAGTTGTTTGTCGGCAAATTCCTGTCCTGCTATATGTTCCTGATGCTGAACCCATTTTCCTTCAAACTCTTTCAACCAATGACCGGAGGATGAGTTGGATGTGTGGCTCGTTCCACCAGTTCACGATTGTGTTCCGGAATATTCCAGTATTCCATATTTTCATCTTCCAGCACCTGCCAGGTGGCTTCAATCGTCCGCAAGTCTTGATAAACGGTGCCCAATCCATGTTTTCCTTTTGAGCCTTTTCCATTATGATCAATGGATTCGGTCAAATCGCCGATCTCCCGGAGTCAGAATTACACATCTGGCCGTTTCAAATCCTTCAGGACGGTCTCGCTCGTGACGATGCGAGCCTGCCCAATTCGTTGCAGCAATACATCCATCGGACATAGATCGGTAATTAAAATATCCGCGTCGATATCCAGGCTCTGTTCAACCGTTTGAGTGGCCACGGCTAATAACAGAATGTTTGTCTCAGTTTTCTTTCCAAAGGTTTTTTCAATTTCATGATCCAGGCGTTTTCTGTCATCCGGGGCAAACCGCGAGTGATGGGGTGCGGCAATGTTGTTTACTTTGAAACAAGTGAGTCGGATTCTGTTCCTAATTTATCCTCCAGCGCTTTTTGAGTTTTCACACAGTCCTTCACAAGGTTTCGAATAATGAGTACTCTGGCTCCGGCTTTTGCTTGCTCAATCGCAATCGTTGCAATTTCATCTTCTGAAGCTGCAAAACCCTTCGTCTCTATTTTCACTTTCTTCTGCTTCCCGGAGGAGGATGCGTGATATTCTTCGGGATTTTTTCTTGTGGAATCGACATGCGTGAGAAGCGGATAAGAAATATTTTTAGCTTCATCCGGTGCAGGAACTTTATTTCGTTTTTTTGTAGTCAGGTGAATCCGTGAGGCTGTACCGAGGGTGGCTGACATTAAAAGTGCATGTCCACCCGCAGCCAGGTGATAATCCAAAACTCGATCCAATAATTTGGTCATATATGCATCGGAAGAATGCACCTCATCTACTACAAGAAAATGTCGAAGCAGTGCTGCGGCCCGCATATGCGCATGGTTTACCTGCAATGTGGAAAGAAATACCTGATCAATAGTACCCACCACGATTGCACCTGCCAAATATCTTTTGGGATGTTCTGCCGCCCACCCTCTTTCGCGAAGAAGATCGCGTTTATCTTCCGGCCATAAGAACTTTAAAATCTGGCAGAGCCTGTGCTTCTTCTGCATCTGCTTTAATATATCCTGAAACGGCTTGTACTACCGGTGGCCTTGTCTTTTCAACCGGAAATGCATTCCGTGTTGCTTCAACCACCCGTTCATAAAGTTGAGTGGCCGCACTCCGCGTAGGGACTGCAAAATACATTCCGTCAACTAATCCTTCCTGGTACAAACGGACAAATCGCGCAATCGCTGCCTCCGTTTTTCCGGACCCTGTATCCGATTCCAGAATTGAAAGACTGCCACTCTTATGTATCGGTAGATCAAGACACTGTTGTTGAATGTCGAACGGTTTAAAATCTGCTATTCGGTTAAACTGAATTGGATCTGCCTCAAGCTGTTTTCTCGGTTTTTGAGGATCAAGCGCCAGTTTCTCTATTGCATATTCTGCGTTTTTACGAGCTGTATCTATGTAATGATCTTCAGTTTCAGAAAACTTGAAAAACTTTGGATCTGAACCCAGCCAATCAGCCAAAGTCAAGCAGTCCGTTGAAAGTATGCTGAAAAACCGGATCTGCAGGAAATGGCTCGAATATTCTCTTTAAAAGCATTTGGGAACCAGATGCTGAACGGCCTCTCCAATTCCTTTAAACCTTTCTAGGATTTCTGCCATCGGTTTCTTTCCATAAGGTAGCTTTAAAATGATGTTGAATAGGAACCGGTCGCCCGTGATGGCCCCACGTAGCAAGCAAAAAATGAATGGCGGGAATTTGATCAGGAAACCATTGCAAGACCTTATCAATACCAAGGGGAATCAAAAACATTTCTTGGTATTTGAGATCCGCATCAAGCAACTCAACAATTGGGGAAACATGTCCGGCCTTCGGTTGTTTGGATTTGTACATTTTATTCTGAAAACCGTGATTAACCTTACCGGCATCATGGATAGCTGCAAGAACCGAAAGACGAGCGACATGCGCATCGGATAATTTTTCCCAGCCAATGAGTGACGCTATACGTTGGTTTAAAATGGTCCGGGTAAAAAGTGATTCCGTTACAGCGGCCACATCTGCTGAATGAGCTATTAATGAATGCCATTCCAGGATTTCACCCTCTTCATTTTGATTAAGTTTTGCCCAAAAACTGGTTGGTTCTCCTTTCATAGCTATTTCTCCTATTTAAAAACTTGACCATTTGAGTTTTTTCAGTCCGGCTTCTCCTACGGTTGAGATGCCCACCTTTTCTATCAATTTCCAGAAAAGCGCTCTTGTTGCTTCAGCATCTGTGATTGCAGTGTGCAATTCACCACTTATCTTGATGTCAAATTCCTTCAACAGACTTCCTAATTGATAGCAATTCCTGTCGGGAAGTATTTTTCGGGCAAGACTGAGAGTGTCTATAAATCGAATATCCGGTCCTGCAAGTCCAAGTCTGTCAGACTCATAAGAAATAAACCAAAAATCAAAAGAGAGGTTATGGCCTATAACCACTCCATTTTTCAGGTGTTTTAAAGTTTCATACAATTGTTTAGTGAATGCATCATTATTGTGTTTTGCTTCTGCCATCCAATTAAACAAACAATTGTTTCGATCAATTATAGCAATCTCAGTTACTTTTGCACCTCTATCTGGCCTTAAACCAGTTGTTTCAATATCAAAGAAGATGAGATTTGCCAGCTCAACAGATTTTGATCCGCCGGGTTTGTTTAGCCTGATTTCTTGAATAAAATATGAATTTGCTTTCATTAGGTATGGGCTTCATAAATCATTTTCTGATAGCTTAAACTCAACCATTTATAAAGAACTCTTGATAGTTGGTTTCGAAAATAGAATTGTCTCTGTATTTGGCCTCATTCTTGAATTCAGGCTCATAAATAGTACCCTCTGCTTATGTAGTTATTAAGTCGAAATACTAAAATTTCAATACAGATGCAAAATAGGCAGGCTGAGTGACAGGTTGTGTCATCCCGAAAACTAAATACACTGTGATAGGAAGGCAGAAATTATATCTTTTTTTGGAAAGGCCGCTCTTATCCAGAACTGTCTCATATATAGAAGGCTTTTCAAAACCGTGGTTATCGGTCAATCTGAACTCGATTCAGATTCTCCATTCGTCTTTATAGCCTTTATCTGGAGATCCTGAATCAAGTTCAGGATGACGGTCAGAGTTTTGCAAAGCCTTCATATATTTTATGCTTCTCGTGAATAATCCGGTTAGATCGGCCTTGAATAGTTGGCGGAAAAAAGGACGAACAGATTGAACCGCTGAGAAGAATCCGTTTCATACCGGCGAGAAACGGAATTAAAGGGCTATAAGCGAGATGGACCATTGAAAGGATTCCACGGTGAACTCGTGTCCGCCGTCAACTATTGCACAGCCTTGATTTTTTCGTTCTTTTGTATCAAGGACAAAAGAATAAAAGTATGTGCAACAAGGTTACATCATAAAAATGGGGTAAGTCCTCCTGAATCATCCTGTTCAATAGTATATACACCCAGCATTATGCCGATATTCCAATTTTTTCGAAGAAAATGGCTGCTGTACCAATCGTTTCCCGAATCGTGGCAAGAGATACTGTACACAGAAGTTCCCTATTACAGTCAGCTTCCGGATAACCTGAAACAGACGCTTCGCAACCACCTGGTAATTTTTATGGATGAAAAATTGTTTGAAGGGTGCAATGGACTGGAGATGACAGAAAAGAAAAAAGTGATTATTTCTGCGTATGCCTGTGTTCTTCTTTTGGGGGAGCCGGCCGGATACTATTCTGATTTGCAATCCATTCTTGTTTACCCGGATGATTATATGGCACCTGTCCGGGAGGAAAGGGAGGGTGGCGTCATCAGTGAAGGGACACAAGCGCGGAAGGGAGAATCCTGGGATTTGGGAAGTATTGTGCTTTCCTGGGATGATATCCGCGAAAATATTAAAAACCAATCTTCAGTCCACAATTTGATCTTTCATGAGTTTGCCCATCAATTGGACCATCAGTATGGACTTACGGCTGGCATCGGTGAATATGGTGAAATTTTTCGGGACGATGAGTGGACGCGAATCCTGGCTCACGTTTACAAAACATTGCAATACAAAGAGCGGCGGAGAATAAATTCTGTGCTGGATTTCTATGGCGCAACAGATCCTGCCGAACTGTTTTCAGTAGCCACTGAATCCTTTTTTCTGCATCCTCATCAACTCCGGGAGGAATTTCCGAAGCTTTACGATGTTTTAAAATCGTTTTATAATATTGATCCGGGATCGTTTATGCCCACGTAACCCGGCTCGCCGGAACCGGAGAATCTTTGGATTAAGTTCATAATGTCGGTTAATGGAAGATGAGATTGTTGACAACTAATAGATTACTATAAGTATATATAAATATATAAAGTAATCAAGATTACTTATTTGCATCTGATAGCGGATATAGCTATTCTATGGGCAGTAATCATTAGTAAAAAATTAATCGTATGAAACTTTCAAAAGACAAAGCTTTCGGAGTTGATAGCTGAAAATCTACACAGGCAAAAAAGGAATCTAAGCGTACGACATTTAAGCTGAGTACTGAGAGTATTCAGGCTATAAATTGGATGACTGAAACGTTCAATTTTACAGCAAAAGAAGTGTTCGATTTAATTACTACTGAGAACGAGCTTTCTAAAGCTACTATCAAATCTTTAAAAGATCATAATCATCCTGATCATAAAGAACAGAAAAGGAAAACATTTGTGATCAGCAAACGGGCACTGAGTATTTTAAATAAAACCTCTAATAATTATAAAGTATCAAGAGATTTATTGGTTGAGAGGACTAATTCTGATATACAAAATATTTATGGAAGAATTGCTCGAGAAGGAGGAAGAACAAGAAAAAGAAGCTCTTGAAATTATTAAAAAATTTTGGCATCGTTGAGTCTGAAAAAGTACAGAGTAAATTGTCTAAGCTGCTTAATGATGGCAATCCAATACTCTCCAGATTTGGTATGATAACGGTAATTATTGAAAATCTTTACAGTGCAAATTGATTCAGAAATATCAAACGGAACGCCTGTTGATTGCCAGAGGATATCAGCCAACAATCTTAAAACGAAAAAACCATTGAACCTACAAGAATTACAAAGAGACAATTCATTCGACCGTACAAAAAAGCAGATTATAAAACTCAGGAAAAGATTGAATAGAGAGCTTCACAAAGTCTCTTGCCAAAAATAAAGGTGAGAAGAGAAGGAAAAATGCCTTTTTCAAAGCAGTCGAAGATGGAAATTCCCCTGCGGTTGAAAATATTTTCAAAGAAGAGAATCATATCGACGTGAATATACAAGATGGGCTTGGAAATACGGCCGTTAATGCTATGCCGTATTAAATGGTGATACCACAGATTGCAAAAATGTTATTGGATAAAGAAGGCCTGATCCATTAAATTGAAAACAAGAAAGGCAAAAACAGCTTAGATGCTGTCAGAGTTCTCGAAAAAAAAAGAATGAAATGAGAACTTTAATATCCAAAATATTTTTAAACCTATTCCAAAATATAATGATATCAGAGAATGGATAGTTGAAACTGCATTTTATATTTATGAGTTCATTTATCCACTGCTCGGGTATATCTGTTTATCTGCAATCTTCGTGTTCTTATCCCTCTTGGTCCTTCCCGATAAAACCCGTGGCTTTTCTGCGATTCCTGATTTATAATTTCTTGCGTATTTGGTTTTGCGGTTTGGATTTATTCAGCGGGAATAGCTTTTGCATTATTAGGTTGGTTTTGGTTAATAGTAGGTTTACTGTTAGCTGGGCTCGGAGTTGTTCTCGTGGCTTTTTTTGGTACTCTTTTTCAAGGATATTTTGGACTTGCATTTGGAATAGCTGTATCTGCGATTTTTGTCATAGTGATTAGATATATCGCAAACTATTTAGCTGAAAAGGATGATGCCCCAAAAAGAACAGGTTTTTAATAAAATGGCTGCACAGGTTTGTGGAGACTTTTCAGGAATAGAAAAAACGGTTAGAAAAAAACTTATTTCTGGCGAATTTGGCTTAATCACAATTGATGGGCGGGATGGCTCTGGAAAATCTACTTTAGCAATTTCGTTGGCAAATGCACTTGACGCAGAACATTTAGAGATAGACCAGTATGTAAATGAAAATAAAGATGGCTATTCAAAACACATTCGGTTTAATGATCTGTACAAAGATTATGAGAGTTCATGTCGAGATTATAGTATTGTAATACTTGAAGGGATTTGTATTATGAATATAATTTCTAAGATCGGTGTTGAGCCTGATATTTCTATATACATCAAGCGAATAAAAGATAATTTTTGGTTTGATGGTCTCATGCTATTCAATCCAGATAAAGATGCTGATCAACATATTGCCGATAGGAGACTATCAGATAATAGTTTACAATCAGAAATCATCCGCTATCATTATCGCTATATGCCACATGAAACTTCAGATATTGTATTCGAGCGATTCATTTAAATCCATTTTACTTGATTTTGTTATTTGTACTGATATGAGATAATTAAATACGCAGATACGATCATTATCGAAAAGAGTGCCGCCAAAATTCATCCCCCTACCCGACTATCGCGAATACCCCCCCGACGAAATGAAAAAACGGGCATCTGAATTCTACCAAGATATCAAACGGCGCCGGACTGTTCGCGATTTTTCGGATCGATCCGTTCCTGTCGAGGTTATCAAAGATGCCATTAAAGCGGCGGGTACAGCACCAAATGGGGCCAACCTGCAACCGTGGCATTTTGTGGTGGTGTCTGATCCCAAAGTAAAAAAGAAAATCAGGATTGAAGCCGAGAAGGCAGAAAAAGAGTTTTATAACGAGAAAGCACCCAATGAATGGCTGGAAGTGTTGGAACCTCTCGGTACGGATGAACATAAACCGTACCTGGAAACTGCCCCTTATCTCATTGTGATCTTTTCTAAAAATTATGAGGTGACCGAAAGCGGAGAGAAAATTCAGCACTATTATGTAAAAGAGTCGGTGGGAATTGCCACCGGAATGCTGATAACTGCGCTTCACCACTCGGGTCTGGTTACTCTGACTCACACCCCAAATCCCATGAAATTTTTGAATGATATTTTGGATCGTCCTTCAAACGAACGTGCTTATTTGATTTTGGTAACCGGCTACCCGGCTGAGGATGCAAAAGTTCCCGACATCACAAAAAAACCACTCAAAGAAATCGCTACGTTTTTATGATAAATCAACCCAAAGAGTTCAAATCGGTTCAGAAATGCAAGCAACCTTTCATGTGGATTCTCATAATCGGTGTTTCTGCTCTCATCTGGTATTTAACCTATCAGCAGTTTATCCTGGATAATCCGGTTGGCAGTAATTCCGCTCCCGATTCAGTAATGATTATTATTTGGATTGTTATTGGCATTGGATTCCCTCTTGCACTTTTTAGCATGAAACTGATCATTAAGATAGATTCGGAAAATTTTTACTATCGGCTGTTTCCGCTGCATCTCAGAATGCACTCGTACCGGTTAGCTGATATCGAATCAATGGAGACGGTTACTTATCGCCCCATTTTAGATTTTGGCGGATGGGGAATTCGATGGGGACGAAAAGGCAAGGGGTATATCATCAGTGGAAAGAAAGGAGTGAAAGTTTATTTAAGAGCAGGCCGACCGGTGTACTTTTCCTCAGATGAACCTGAGGAGGTTGTAAGAGCTTATAAAAAGTTCTCCCGGGATCGTAAAGTTCTTTAGCCACTAAAGCACAAAATCACGAAAGAAGTGTATTAGGTGTAGTGTAGCCCTTTCTTCTAAAATATCTTCAGAGCACCTTTCTTTCTAAAGTCTATTCAAAAAAAATTTTTTGATTTTATGTTTTAGTGGCAATTCAACACTGATGATACCACCAGCACGAGACACCCCTCTGAGTTTTTCAAGAACGGTTGAAAAACTCTGTCTCCCTGAAAGGGAGAATACCACTCCAAATTCCTCAAAAAATATTCCTGTAAGTTGAGTACAGTAACTTGCCATTAATAGTATTATCAATCATTTTCGGGTAGAGAAAAATTTTTGATAACTAAAACATATTAGAACGAAACGGGAGGCTTATTTTGTCCAATCACGAACTTGCAGGTAAACCGGCACCGCACACAATTCTTGAGAATATACCACGACTGATTACATCGTACTACAGCCGAATTCCGGATAGTAGTAACTCTAAACACGCTGTCTCCTTTGGAACATCGGGTCACCGGGGGTCGGCCAATGATTCTACCTTTAACGAAAATCATATTTTAGCTATCAGCCAGGCCGTTGCTGATTTTAGAAATAAGAAAGGCATTAACGGCCCACTCTTCCTGGGAATGGATACCCACGCACTTTCTGAACCGGCTATGGTTTCCGCCATTGAAGTTTTGGCGGCAAACGGTATTGAAATCCGATATCAGGATGGTTTTGGATACACGCCGACACCTGCCGTTTCGCATGCAATTTTAACCTGGAATCGAAATAAATCTGATTCCCGGCATAAGGCTGACGGTATAGTCATTACCCCTTCTCACAACCCCCCATCTGACGGAGGATTCAAATACAATGCTACCCACGGGGGCCCGGCAGGAACAGAAATTACAAATGAAATTCAAAACGCGGCGAACCGGTATTTAAAAACCGGGTTAAAGGGAGTGCGCCGAATTCCGCTTAAAAAAGCGCTCGAAAAAAGTACGACCCAAATTCATGATTATGTTCAACCTTATACTGATGATCTTAAAAATGTAGTCGATTTAGAGGTTATTGCAGAATCAGGATTGAGAATCGGTGCCGATCCCATGGGAGGTTCGGGAATTGCATATTGGGAGCCGATTGCTGAGAAATACGGCTTGAATATTGAGGTCGTAAATCCGCGGGTAGATCCGACTTTCAGTTTTATGACGGTGGATAAAGACGGAAAAATTCGCATGGATTGTTCCTCACCCTACGCCATGGCCAGCCTGATTGATCTGAAGGACAAATACGACATCGCTTTCGGAAACGATACCGATTTCGACCGCCACGGAATTGTCACTAAAACCGGCTTGATGAATCCGAATCACTATCTCTCGGTGGCCATCAATTACCTGTTTCAAAACCGGCCGGGCTGGAGTGATGAAGCTGCGGTTGGGAAAACGCTTGTATCCAGCAGTATGATTGACCGTGTGGCGAAATCGATCAACAAAAAGCTGGCTGAAGTACCTGTTGGTTTTAAGTGGTTTGTGGATGGACTAAAAGACGGATCTTATGGATTTGGCGGCGAAGAGAGTGCCGGCGCATCCTTCTTAAGAAAAGATGGAACCGTTTGGTCCACCGACAAGGACGGAATTATTTTGTGTCTTCTTTCTGCTGAAATAACAGCGAAAACCGGCAAAAGCCCGGATGAGCACTATAAAGATCTGGAAGACCGGTTTGGAAGCCCGGTGTACGAACGGTTGGATGCACCCGCAACTATCGAGGAAAAATCGATTCTGAAAGATCTCTCCCCTGACCAGGTTCAGGCGAATGAACTGGCCGGAGAACCCATTCAGAAGAAGATCACCCGAGCACCCGGAAATGATGCGCCTATCGGCGGGCTGAAAGTTGAAACCGAAAATGGCTGGTTTGCGGCTCGCCCGTCTGGCACGGAAGATATCTACAAAATTTACACGGAGAGCTTTAAAGGAACCGATCACCTCAAACAGATCCAGGAAGAGGCGAAGGCAATTGTGGATTCGGTGTTAGGAAAATAGTTTTTTGGGATAATTTTATTTAATACTCGTTCCGAAGCTCCTGCTTCGGAACGCCCAATAGAAGCTCCGCTTCTGATGGGTTGTGAACCTGAAGCAGAGCATCGCTCTTAAGATTCCGAGTGGAACCTTTGGAATCAATCAAGCGCCTGTTCATTTGATAGCGGATATTAGATACAGAAATATGTTGGCTTTATGAAGAAAGAAATAACTGTTATTGGTGCGGGTGTACAAGGGTGCTGCATTGCCCTGGAACTGGCAAATCGGGGATACTCCGTTGATTTGTTAGATCAGGACTCGGTGCCGTTCAACCGATCAAGTTTTCGAAATGAGGGAAAGGTTCATTTGGGGTTGGTGTATGTAAATGATCCTGAATTTGAAACACCGAAACTTATGCTTAAAGCATCTCTACGATTTGCTCCTTACATGTCGAGGTGGATTGGAAAAGAAGCAAAAGATCTCAATATTGGCACGCCATTCTACTACTCTGGTATCAAACCAGTCTTTTTTGGATACCGAACAGCTTGAAGAACGCTATCATCAACTGGAGGAATTGTACAGGGAGAGAGCAGAAAAAGAATCGTTGCACTATTTAGGAAGAACACCGGATTGCTTGGTTCACAGATGTTCTGAAGAGACCCTTGCGGAACACTTTAACACTGATCACCTACAAGGTGGATTTAGCACCAGTGAGTTGGCCATAGATACATTTATACTCGCTAAACATGTTCGAAAAGCTATATATAATCATTCAAATATTACTTTTTTGGGAGGCCGCAAAATTCAGGCAATCTCAAAAAACGGGAACGGTTATGTGATTGAGGGGGAACATCAAAAAAGAACATGGAAAAAAAAGTCGCTACAGGTTGTAAATGCTACATGGACCTCTAAATATCGATTAGATGAAACGTTAGGAATATCGCCGCCGAAGGAAATTTTACATCGGCTTAAATACAGGGTCATTGCTGATATTCCTGAAGAGATGAATAACTGTCCCTCTGCAACTATGGTGATTGGCAAATTTGGTGATGTTGTTATTAGGCCGGATAACACCGCCTATATATCTTGGTATCCGGATGCGTGCCGTGGTTGGTCGAGCAGTATTGAACCGCCGGAATCGTGGAATGAGCCAAGCCGGGGAGATGTGCCGAAGAAGGATTTTGATGAAATATCAGAAAAATTGATTGGTGAAACAGAAAAATGGTACCCGGCCATTAGAAATTGCACTCCTAAAATTGTAGATGCAGGCATTATTGTTGCACATGGAAGAACAGACGTTGATAATAAAAACAGCCGGCTCCATGAACGATCAAACATTGGTGTTACATCGTACGACGGCTACCATTCCGTAGAAACCGGAAAACTAACAACTGCGCCTATGTTTGCAATGGATACTGCAGATCATGTTGAAAATGTGTATCAACAACTTTAATAATGGGTATGAACTCCTCACATCCTAAAGTTATCGCCTGCCTGCCTTCCTATAATGCAGAGAAGTTTATCACAAAAACGCTTCTTTGCCTGCAAAAGCCAAAACTATCCTAATTTTGACAGTTTTAATTTCAGATGACTGCTCAAATGACAATACAGTGTCAGGTTATTCAATCTTTTATTCAATGAAGACGAGAGATTTTATCTGATTCGGCAGAAATGAAAACTTAGGTTGGGTCGAAAACATTAATTTTCTGATGGAAAAGGCGGTTGAGATGGGAAAGTATCGTATTTCATTATGCCGCATGACGACCAGATTGTACCTGCATATATTGAGAAACTGCAACAGCCGCTCTTGAAAAAAATCCTTCAACGCAGCCACAGCATTCGGCGACATGAAGCTGACATATGTAGCAGAAAGAACGAGAGATGATCAGGTATGATGAAGTTAACGGGGTGAAAGACAGGATTGAAAGAACCAAAAGCTTACTACGGTTAAAAGGCAGATGGACAACGGCATATCGAGGAATTTCAAGGTCGGATCAGCAGTCAAAAAAATTATTCCATTCGAAGGAAAAATGTAGGCAGGCAGACGAGACTTTATCCTTGGACTGGATTTGGCTGGTTAAATTATCTCTGTGAAGGAGAGTTTATTACAGTTCCCGAAACTCTATACTCAAAACATCTGTCAGGAAACCAGTGCTTCTTGCAATGAAACATGGCAACTGGATATTGCAACACTATAATTATTGCTCAGTATGTTTGGATTTTCAGTTAGGCTTCAATCAATTGTGTCCTTTTTCGTTGCGATACAATGTTCATTAAGCGGAACAAATTATTGTATCAAGTGCAATAAATATTATACAATCTGAACCGCTTATCGCGAAACGACAATGATAATATTGGCCAGACTCGGATTGTCCGAATCTCCGCTGTCTTCGAACTGAACTTGAAAGAGCTTCTCTCTAGGTTCCAAAAAGGACCTTCAGAACAAGTCAGTAAGTTTTGCAATCAACTACGCCCTCATCTTATCAATTACTTCCATATTTTTGATGGAATCCTCCAGCGAAACGGGAACGGGGCCGTCTTCTAAAATACTTTTCGCAAATGCCTCAGCCTGAAGTGTAAAATGGTCAACAGGGGCAAACTCCTCAATGGTTTCCTCATCGTCGATTACAACCTGTAGTCGTTGGGTTTTTGTAAAGTCGGGGTTAAACGGCCAATCCATTTCGATTTTTCCTTTGGTACCAAACACTTTTACATACTGATCTTTAAAGCATTGAGTAGCACATGTAAAAACAGATGTTCCGTTTTCAAAGCGCAGTAATCCGGATGCCAATCGGTCGGTTTTAAATTCGGGATCGTACTCCAGTTCGCCATGAACACTAAGTGGCTCGCTGTCAAACAGAAGACGGGCCAGTGAGATCGAATAACACCCGATATCCATCAATCCCCCGCCTCCCATTTCGGCACTATTGCGATAGTTTTCAGGATCATCATTGTAATAGGAGAAGAAGGAGTGAACCGCTTTAAGTTCTCCGATGGCACCCGAGTGGACCAGCTCAGCTGTTCGCTTCCACCGGGGATGCTGACGATACATAAAGGCTTCAGAAATTTTTTGATCCGGATATTCTTTGGAGACAGCCAACAATGTTCGTGCCTCCTCAGCGTCCATTCCAATAGGTTTTTCGCAGAGTACATGCTTACCAGCTTCAAGAGATTTAATTGACCACGGCACATGCAGATGATTGGGAAGGGGTATATAGACCGCATCGATATCGGGATCTTCAAGAAGATCTTCGTACGATCCATACGCTTTGGGAATGGAAAGTTCATCGGCTGTAGATTTTGCTCTTTTCAAATTTCGGGATGCGATTCCTGCAACTTCGCAACGTTCGGCTTGCTGCATCGCCGGGATCACTTTTTGAACGCCAATTTTTGCGGTACTGATAACTCCAATTCGAATTTTTTTCATAATCTCTTTTTTTAAACAATTTGGTTGAAAGGTTCTTCCACTTTTTAATAAGGAAATTGACTATCTATAAAAGGATAAGAGATTTCAGATCAACATTCAGGAATGCTTTACAAGAACTCCGCTCCCAACCTATATTGGCAAAAAATAATAATTGCTGCCCATGCCCATAAAAATCACCAAAAAAGAACAGGATCATAAAACCAAGCCAGCAAAATGGCGCTCTGTGTTTGGCGGATTGATCTGCCTGAGTTTATCCATCATTGGGTTTTGGGTCGCCGTAAATGGAGAGGATATCCAGGGTGGAATTCCCTTTATCGCGGAGGCTACGAACCAGGTGATTGGCAGAGTTATGTTCGGATTCGGGGCAGTGATAACGGGATGGTTGGCGGTTTTGGCGTTTCGGGAGTTATTTATGGGGCGTTGTGATTAGTTATTGTAGACGAAATAAAGTAATCTGAAATCTATGAAAGATTAGTGAATGAACCTGGATTGTGTTTCGTAAAGTAATCGAATTTGTTGACTTTGCTCAACGCTCCGTCATCAGTCTCTTCTCAGGGAGAGAATTATTCTACAACCTCAATCAACCCTTTCTCCTCAAGCTCGGGCAGAAACTCAATTAACTCCTTGCGGCATTCATCTACGGTGATGTCAAACTCTGTGGTGAGAACCTCCGCGAGTTCGTCAACCGTTTTTTTCGTTTCAAGGTGATTCCAAACCGCAGTACCGACGTTGTTCAGCCCGTAGTATTGGCCGGCTTCTGCATCAAACATCACCAGTTCATCCTCAATGGATGAGACCAGTGCTTTGTTGGTTCGAATGATTGTTGTATCCCGATTCATGAATAGATTACTTAAAGCTCATCTGTTTATTTGCTGAATAATACTGATCACAAACGTAACTGCCAAGCAGGTTTATTTAGTTGATGGGATTTCTCTTACCCATATCTATCCAGGAAATATCCATACATCAGACCGGATAACAAACGAGTGGAATGTTGATAGCTTTCTGAATAGGATAAATCCGGAGATAAATTTTCCAAAGATTTGTAAAGGGAGGAAATATCAAGATACTCCTGAACAGCTGGGATGTCTGATATAGAATCGATCTCGGATTTCAGTTCCTCTTTATAATCCAGCAACCGCAGGCCAATATCCGCTGCCTGACGGCCTTTGTATTTGTAGTTTAAAACCTCATCAGGGACAATATCTTTCAGTGCATTTTTGATTAGGAGACGTTGCCTTCCTTCTTTTGCGTGAAGCTCATCCGGAATCCCAAAGCAAAACTTTAATAATCGGAGATCAGCCGTTGGATCAAGAATATCCATAGTATGATTAGCTCCGTCTCGATGCCAGGTTGCGCAGACGATAGGAGCATTTACATCCATAATTTGAACTCTGCTCTTGCCGGGACTTTCCAGTGTGTGTTTATATTCGGTCAATAATGATCCACGGATCGCAGTGTTTAAACTCATGCGTTCGGCAAAATCTGGATTTATGGGAGCAGCAGGGCTCCAAAGAGGTTTATTTGGGTTTGCAATCTGCTTCAACGTTTTTTTGACAGGTGATAAAAGCTGCCATAAAAAAAGGTACTTTAGAACCTTGTACCAGCTTACACCGTAGTTTGCTTTAAAACTTTTCACTGAAGTAATTCCCGTTTTCCAATGGCCTTCTAAAAAATGGTACAAAATTTGGTTTCGGCTGCCATTCCAGGAGATACCGCCATTCCCCATCTGACCGGTCAGCAAAACCTGTATTCCATCTTCGCTGGCTTCCTGAAGGATCTCTTCAATCCAAAATGCATTCCCCGTTGTAAGCACGGTTTCCCCGTATTCATACACAATTTTCTTCAAAACCTGATGCGGAGCGGAGCTCTGACCGTCAACCGGTATATGCTTGATATTGGGATATAAACGAGTGTGGCTGTGTGCAATCGGCCATTCATCAACCACACTTTCCCGCATACCTTCTACATTTTTGTAGAGGGGTACTGAGGTGTAGGCAGAAAGCGATCTGTTTTCTTCGCCAAGAAGTTTTGCGGCAAAGGCAGTTACAGCACCGGAATCAAAACCGGAACTTAAGGTGGTTCCTACATTTCTATATCCCTCGATTCGGGTTTGAACAGCCCGGCTCATCACTTTTCGAAATTGTTCATAATACTCCTCATCAGAATTGAAACGAACAGAGGGTATTTCATCAAACGACCAATAACGCTCCACAGAGAGATTTTGGGAGTCGGCTGACAATTGATGAGAGGGTAAAAGCTGCCGTATTTCTTTCCATTTAGTATGATCGGCCGTTTCAGGTTGAGGAAACCGGGCCATGTCGCAGGCAAGTTTCCATTCGTCCAGTTCATTTGAAACACCCTCGAGGGCAAGCAGTGCATGAGGCGTAGGTGCAAATGCAACAAACGAACGATTTCGCGTGTAATAAACGGCCGTATTCCCGATGTGATCGCGGGCAAGAGTCAATTGTTTTTTTCTTGAGTCGAAAGCGGCAAATGCCCAGTCGCCCATCAATGTCTGAGGAGCATTTTATCCATTTTGAAGATATTGTTCCAGAATCAGTTCTGAATCGTGCTTTGGTTTGATTTTTTGATGTAAGGACCGTTCAATCAATTCTTCTCTGGTTATCAAGACGTGCGGTAAGCGGTAAACAGGATGAGATCTGATTTTTGATATGAAATCGGGGGCAGCATGATGTTGATCTACATCCCGCAAAGCCTGGACAGCAATACCAAAACCAGCCGAATCGGTAATAATGGTTTTGAAACCATCGGGAGCCCATAGATCGAGTGCTTCCTTCATTTTTTGAATGTTCTGTTCGATATGCGATGTCGGTAAATCATCAAAAGAACAGAACCCAAAGATTGCACTCATAAAATCTCCATCGTTGACTTACGTATAACTCGAAACCACAGTAAACTGATCGGAGACATCTCCACCCAGAATGGTTTGATTGCCCACGTCCAGCCAGGCGTGTGCTTCAAGCGATGAACCATCTTCTGCTTTTCGAACTCCGAGATAGAGAGTGCTTTCGATCCCCCTTTTTCGTAACAAAATTTTTGCAACGACAGCTTGAACCAGGCATTTTGACTCCCACGGCACAACCTGGCTGACATGCCTTATCTTGTCTGCAAGGTTGAAAGTTTCCGGTTTGCTATCGGCTTGCAGAGGTATCGTATTCAGTTCCCCAAGTTTTTTGGAAAGTTTCTTAAAAGAAAAGCTCAAAATGAAAAAACGATACCAGGCAACGTATGCACTGATTTTTATGAGATGAAATTTCTCATAAATTGGTTTTTTGATAAAGATTTTTAGAGCTTCCCATTTCATACAGGGAATTTATTGAGCAATGAGATAAAAGCAAACAAAACCCAACAGAGCACCTCAATATAAAAAGGCCGGCCAATAACTTTATTAACTTCGTGGAGGAGGATTGATATCTCCTTCCCCAAAGCCATCTCCGTCATCATCACCCTGTTCGCCAAATTTTGTATCAGAAATATCAAGTTCTATGATTGTCGGAGATTCCCATTTTTTAATGTCTTCTGTAGATGTTTTTTGTACGCCCATAAGAAATAGAATTAAGTTAGATAATTAGCCAAGTTTATTTTTCTTTACCGCAAGAAAGATTAGTTAAAAAAGGGCGGTTTTACAAGAGAATTTCATTTTTTTACTCTTTATAAATTTTTTGTCTTGCTGAAAAGGTTTTTATCGATAGGCTTTTCTCCCTTCACCAAATCAAACTCCATACCAATGGTTTCGTCCGATTCAAAAACCCTTGCCAAAACCGCAGCTACATCCTCCCGCGGAATTTCACCACGTTCTAAATTCTTACCGATAGAAACCTTTCCGGTACCCGGTTCATCCGTCAGCCGTCCCGGTTTTACGATAGTGTAATCCAGGCCGCTCTTTCGAAGGGCTTTGTCGGCTTCTGCTTTTGCTTTCTGATAGACTTTAAACACTTCACTTCCGCGGGGTTCGTCGAGTCCCATCGCGCTGATGATGAGATATCGGTCAATGCCGTTTTTGTGGCAGGCTTCCATCAGTTTGATGGCGCCATCACGATCTACCGTCCATTTTCGGGCTGCGCCACTTCCCGGCCCTGCTCCTGCGGCAAAAAGAACAGCATCTACGTTTCCCACTGCTTCCGAAATGTCATCCAGTTTTTCGATATCTGCAACAACAGGTTCAACCCCGAGTTCACGCAGATCATCTGCCTGTTCCTCTTTTCGGATGATTCCTCTGACTGAATGCCCTGCTTCAATTAACATTGGGTGCAGTAACATGGCAATACTTCCGTGTGCGCCAACAATTGTAATCTTCATGTTTATAATCTGATCGGTTTATTTAAAAATGACTGAATTTTAATTTGGATTGATTTGTCCGCGTATTTCTCCCCGCCGGTGATCGTAGGAGGCTACAATCATATAGAGCATCCCGTTATTGAACGCCTCCCGCGTGGCATCGCTCAGCGGAAATTTATTCTTTTCCGGGTCGAATGTTCCGCTCCTGTAATTTTCTGAGAGATCCGGCTGAAGTTTGTAGATAGGATTTCCGGTTTCGCCTTTTTTGCCAAAATGGATGTTGCTCGAAAAATACCTGTTTAGTAAATCAGAAAATTCTCCTTTCACGTAAAGTGAGTCAGACTCAATCCATACCTCGGCTGTTCCCGTAGCTGGTGTATGAACATTGGGTACTCTTTCAACACCATTTAAAAGAACAGTAGCTTTATTGCTTTGGCCCATAGCTATTACAGATATGAGGGCAAAACATGTTAGCAGTAAAAGCTTTTTTGACTTCATAATCATCCATTTATATTACATAACAATAGGAACTTGGAAATAATTTTAACCGCTCTGTAATTGTAACGATTTCTGAATCTTAAATAGTTTTTACCAGATATTCGCGGGTGGTACCCGAATATGTACATTATTGATAATAAAAATGTACTTTAATCAAAAACAAGTTGAAAATGAGACAAAAGCCATGAAAAAAATCGGTTCTTTTTTACTTTTTTTATTGCTCTTTTTGATAGCTGTAAATATGGGTTTCAGCCAGGATTACGAGCTCAACTACGATGAATCGAAAGTCCCTGATTATACTCTGCCGTCTATCCTGGAAACTGAAAACGGTGATCGGGTTACAACGGTTCGCGATTGGAGAAATATCCGGCGCCCTGAAATTATAGCTCTTTACGAGGAGTTGGTATATGGACAGATTCCCGATCATTTTGATGCGATCGAATTTGATCTGATTAATGAAGATCCAACAGCTATAAACGGAACCGCCACGCTGAAAGAGGTGGATATTACGGTTCGCAGGAATAGTAACAGCATCACAATCCGCTTGAATCTCTTTCTTCCAAAAGCTGCAGAAAGACCGGCTCCCGCTTTTCTTTTGATCAATCACCGCCCGGTTGAAAATATCGATCCAACTCGTGAAGTACAGATGGATTTCTGGCCGGTTGAGCGGGTGATTCCAAAAGGCTATGCGATGGCGGCGTTTCACGTTGGAGATGTAGCCGACGATGACAAGGAAACATGGCACCACGATATCGTGGATCAACTCTACCCGGAGCAGCTCAATCAGCCGGACGGCATGAAAGCGCTCGGTGCCTGGGGATGGGGTGCTATGCGTATCATGGATTATTTTGAGAGAGATCCTGCGATCAATGAAGATCAGGTGGTTCTAATCGGACATTCAAGAGGCGGAAAGTCTGCGCTGTGGACGGCAGCTAACGATGAGCGATTTGCAATAGTGGTATCAAATGAGTCGGGTTGCGGCGGTGCGGCTCTTTATAAGCGTGAATTCAGTGAAACTATTAAGCTTTTGAATGATGTACGACCGCACTGGTTTTGCGATAACCTTGAGCAATACAACAATCGCGAAGCAGACCTACCGGTGGATCAACATATGCTGATCTCTACAATAGCTCCCCGCCCGGTCTATGTAGGAAGCGCGGAAGAAGATCCGGGAGCCGATCCCAAAGGCGAGTTCTTAGCACTGAAACACGCTTCGGATCTGTATGAAAAAATCTATCAGCTTCCGGTGAATGTACCGGATGAGATGCCACCCGTAAATCAGCCGATCATCGAATCGTATACCGGGTATCATATTCGCAGCGGCGAGCACGACCTTTCACTCTATGATTGGGATCAATACATAAAATTTGCTGACTATCACTTTAGCAGGGATTAAAAATGGTTTTGAAAACCCCATCAGACGGTTGGGTTTACCGTCCGATGGGTATCTTAAGAATTAATACGTTTGATCCCTCATTCAGCGATCGGGCGATCGATATTTGTCAGTGGTGTGCCTTGTGGCCAGGCTCTCTAACGATCCACTCACAATAAATAAATTTTTAATTTTTGACTCTTATCTTTTGGGTTGATACCCAAATCTTAAAACTATTGTACGATTATGATTTCACTATTCAGATGGTTCTCATCTTTGATGGTGTTGTTTCTACTCGGAGCTACAGCCTCTCACAGCCAGTTTCTGGAAACGTTTGATGGCGAACCGAAATCGGAATGGGTCACATTTACGGGTGATGGCGAAGCTGTAAGTTCGCTGGAGTGGCACGATGGTTTTGCCCGGTTTGTAGTGGATGCCACAAATGACAAACACAATATATGGTGGGCCATCATGCGAACACTGTCAGCAGATATTTCGGATTATGAAGAACTTGCGAAGCCAGGTTATGAACTGAAAATGGAAGCCAGGGTAAGATCAAGCCACGCTCCTCGGCGGCTAAACATGCAACTGCGGACACAGCGTACAACTGATAATTACGCTCATTTAATGGAATTCGATATTCCGCATTCTGATAAATGGCACACCATCAGTATGACGACCCGCCAATTTGATGTAAAACCGGGAGATCAAATTAACGCCCATATAGCGCTTATGGATTGGGGGCCGCTTGTGTATACCCTGGACGTTGATTACGTGAGAGTAGATATTGTGAATGTCTCGGACACAACACCCGATAAGGGTGAGCAGGTACCATATCCGCCACCAGTTCCGCAGCCAGAGGAGTTTGCCTATTCAGTGCCAGCCCTTGAAACCGGAATGATTGATGCCGAGTACCCCGAAGTTAACTTTAGAAGCTGGGCAGATGGAGGCACACCAATTCTGTCCGTTGATAATTCTAAAATTATTCTCTTGCGATGGAATTTAAATAGATACCGGAACAGAACTGCTGAGGGCTATGGAATGCTGGAGCTCGTGCCTTACTCTTTTTCGTATACCGAGGAAACCGCCCTGCCTGAACTCAACCGGATTCGACTTGTTGAAATTTTGAGTGGAGATGAAAGCTGGATTCGCGAAGAAGTAACTTATCACTCATTCACAATGAATGAACCGATAGAACAGGTGCTCAACACCCAGATGATTATTGATATTGACATACCTTTACAAGAAGACACCCCGCGTTATATTCACATCCCCAGGCCTGTGATACAGCGAATGCTCAACGGCAGAACCAAAGGTATTGCCCTTTACCCGCTTGGGCCTCTGCATGCTTCTTTTTACCCCGGCAGCAGTATGGGAAATCCCTTTCGCCCCAGGTTATATTTTAACCTGTCCGAGTAAAATATTTAGTAATGTTGATCTGCGACTGACAGTCTCTAATTCTGGTCAAAAGGTAATAGGAAAGAGGTAGAAAAGGACGGTTTATGAAGTTATAATGCTTATTTTGGAAAATTGTGACTGCCACCTTAACCAATTACTTATTCTGCATTCTGAGTAAGAAAAACTAAGTTTCTTAGGTTCCTGACTGGAAATCTAAATTCGCATTCTTAAATTGGGTGACTGTATTGAGAAAAGAAGTTACTCCATTAACTTTAAATTAAATTATTTAAGGTGAATATAATCGATGGTTTATAATATTTTTAATGAAAATGATAATTATTGAAGAGTTATTGGCCTTGAATAGTTGGCGGGTAAAAGGACAACGATTGAACCGTGAGGAGAATCCTTTCATACCGGCGAGTAGCGAATTTTAAAGTTTTTGGGCGATATGGACCATTGAAAGGATTCCACGGTGAACTCGTGTCCGCCGCCAAGTATTCACAGCCTTGATTTTTTTTCGTTCTTTTGTATCAAGACAAAAGAACAAAGTACATTCAACAAGTTTACATCATAAAAAAGGGGTAGGTTATCTATTAAGAATTGTCGCACAGATAAATTATCAACCTCCAATTGTTGAAATAATAATTAATAGAAAAACAAATCTTCCATTTAAAACCAGTAAACATCGTTATGAAAAAGAGTTACACATTTATCCTTCTGTTATTTGTTTTTATTTATACAGGTTGTTCCGGTTCAACAAACGAAACTGAGAGCCTCGAACATTATCCCAATGCTGATCTTTTGGTAGAAGCTGATGAATTGCAAACCATGCTATCGGATGAAAACCTGTTGTTGATTGATGCCCGTTCAAATACAACCGGGCCCTTTGTCCCGGAAGCCGTTCATTTTGCAGCCATCCCTGAACTTGCCGATCCGAATCATCCAATACCCAATTTTTTAATCGGACCGGAATTATTCCAGGAAAAAATGAGAAGCATTGGCCTGAATCAAGAAGATCGAGTGGTTATCATGGATGAGGGGAATAGCCTGGCTGCATCGAGACTTTTTTATGCACTGGAATATTACGGTTTTTCTAATGCATCGCTGGTAAATGGAGGGTATGCTGCATGGATGGAAAATGATTATCCAACAGTTGAAGAATCACGAAATGTGTCAATGGAGGGAAATTTTACCACAACTGTGCAGGAATCCAGATTTTGTGATTTTGAAACGGTCATGGCCGCATCATCAGATCCTGATAAAATTGTGTTCGATGTTCGATCAGAAGGAGAATATACAGGTGAAACTGAACGAGCCGAGAAGAACGGACATATTCCCAACGCAATCCACCTGGAGTGGAGTCAAGTCATTGAATCGGAAGGAGTGCCTTATTTTAAATCAGCAAATGAAATCCAGGAGCTGTATTCAGCAGCGGGTTTGACACCCGACAAAGAGATCATTCCGCATTGTCAAACCAATAATCGCGGGGCTCATGCTTATTTTACACTTCGTTTGATGGGTTATGATTCCGTTCGTCCGTATGAGGCTTCATGGGCGGAGTATGGAAACAGAGAAGATTCCGTAGTAGAATAATAAATATATGTGTAGTAAGGGTAATTCATGTATGTGTTTAGCGGTTTGAGTCAAACAACCTGACAGAGCGCCGTGCTTTTCGGTTCCTGTCAGAGTTGTGGATCAAGGCAATATTTTCAAAAACTGCAACCCGCGACTCTGGCAGGAGCTATCGCACTCTGCCAGGTCGCTAAACACATACTAATTCATGAATTACCCTTACGATTTAAGATGTCCAATGCAGGAATCAGAAAAACCAAATATTAAAAACCTCGAAGAACATTGCCAAACATTCATCGAACGTGAGCTAATCGGCTCAAGAGATTCTGCCCACGATATCCAACATATTCTACGCGTTGTAACAAACGCAAAGCAGATCCTGGAAAACGAATCTGCCGATGCTGAGATTGTAATTGCCGCTGCATGGCTTCACGATTGTGTAATACTCCCCAAAGATCATCCCGAGCGTAAAAAAGCCTCAGCGTTTGCGGCTGAAAAAGCGGGTGAATTTTTATCCGGCATTGTGTTTCCATCAGACAAAATTGAAGGGGTGAAACATGCGATAGAAGCACACAGTTTTTCTGCAGGAATTCCGCCAAAAACCATTGAAGCGAAAATTGTACAGGATGCCGACCGGCTGGATGCTATCGGCGCAATTGGGATTGCGCGCTGCCTGATGGTGGGCGGAAAGCTGGATCGGCCGCTGTATGATCCGGAGGACCCGCTATCAGAAAACAGAGAGCCAAATGATGGCAAATGGACCATCGACCATTTTTACGAAAAGCTTTTTAAGCTGCCCGGTTTGATGCATACCAAGACAGCAAAAAAAGAGGCTGAACGTCGGGTACAGTTTATGGAAGAATATCTGCGTGAATTAAAAAGAGAAGTAAAATGAAAGAATTACCGGATATAGATTAAATCTACTGCACTTCTTCTTGTTTTGAGACAGTTTGTGAGTTTACTTTTTCCCTTGGTTTCTGGAGAACAACTGTGAATGTTGTTCCCTTTCCAACCTCACTCTCACAACGGATGTCTCCTCCCTGTTTTTCACTAAATTCTTTACACAGTGAAAGCCCGAGGCCGGTACCGATCTCTCCTTTCGTCCCGCGAGTTACGCGGTTAAAGGGTTTGAATAGATTATTAAGTTTATCCCTGGGAATCCCTTTCCCGGTATCTTTAACATATAATTCAACTGCGCTTTCCGTTTCATTCGCACCAACCGTAACTACATCTCCGGTGTCAACATATTTGATGGCGTTTGAAAGCAAATTTCTGAGAATTACATTTATCATGTGCTTATCGGCATGGACCGAGATATCAGGATCCACACGGTTCACAAGTTCAACTTCTTTATTCTCGGCACTTTTTTGAATTTCGTGGATAGATTCCTCGACAGCATCCAAAATCAGAAAATCTTCCATATCTGCCGTAATACCACTCCGGTGATCCTGTGCCCATTCCAGGTAGTTGGTAAGAGTGTTAATTCCCTGCTGCAACTGAAAATCAATATGAGTCAAGGCGTTGTCAATATCCTCCTTGTCGAGAAGATTCTCACGAATCATATAAACCACTCCCTGAATATTAGAGATCGGCGTTCGAAGGTCGTGAGCAAGCACAGAGAGCAGTTTATCTTTTACATTATTGGCATCCTCCAACTCTTTCTTTTTGGTTCTCAGGAGGGTGTTGGCCTTCTTTTGTTTACGATACATGATTACAAGACAGAATGATGCAATCGCCAGGATTCCCAAAATTACAGAAATAAGAATCGTATTAGTGCGCTGTGTACTCACTGTTTCCTCCAGGAGCTCAGTTCTCTCTTGTTCGGATCGCAGTTCCAGCATAGCCTCTTGTCTTGCAAGGGCTTCTTCTCGTTCTGTTTGAGAAAGACTGTCGATGAGAGATGAATACCTTTTTAAGTAGCTGAAAGCCAGGGTTGTGTCTCCTGCTTCTTCAGCAGTTTCATACAGATTCCGGAGGCCATTTTTCACCATATCTGTTGCTTGTATCATTTCGGCAATCTCCAGTGCTTCCTGGTAATTTTCGATAGCCAGATTGTATTCTCCCTGCGATGCATACAGATCTCCCATACCTGCGCGGTTATAGAAAAATCCAATAGGAATATTATTCTCTTCACTAAGGCGGAGTGATTCCCGATAAAACTCAAGAGCTTTATCGGTTTGTTCCATTTCAGTATATAATACTCCGAGATTATAAATGGCCTGTATTCGGCTAAGGACATTCCCTGTCTGCTCTGCAAGTTCAAGTACACGTTCGTAATGCTCCTCAGATAATTCAAATTTATCCCACTCCTTGTACAAAACTCCCAGGCTGATATGATTGGTGATCTGGTTCCTCAAATTATCGATCTCCCTGTTTAGATCCAGCGCACGGAACAGGTACTCTTCGGCAAGTTCGAAATTCTCCTGATCAACATTTACAGAGGCAAGGTTGTCCAGCACTACGGCAATAACAAGGGTGTCTTGTTGTTCTTCGGCCATCTCAAGGCTGGAAAGATAACTGTCTATGGCAGAGGGCATATCCCCAAGAGAACTATAGCTGTTTCCCATGTTTTGGGTAAGCCCCATCTGCATTCGAGTGTCATTTTCCGCGCGTGCAATGTCCAGCATCTCCCGATAGAGTTTCAGGGATTCCTGGAAATTACCCACTTCATGATGAGCCGTTGCCAGCAGGTTACCCATTCGGGTGTATTTTTCTGTTCCCTTATAGCGATTTAATCTGGGGGCGATAGAAGTTATTACAGAATCAGGAAGTCCTTTCGTATCATAATATTTTGCCAGGTTAGAAACTGCATAAGATTCACCTTCAATATCATTCAGAAATTCAGCCAGGGTTTGCGCTTCTTCAATCAACGTATAGGCAGAGTCCAGTTTGCCTTCGTTGATCAAATCTATACTCCTGTTGTTTAACTCGCGAACATAACTGGTATCTTTTTCAGTGATCTCTTGTTGCTTGGTACTGAGATCTGCCAGACTCATTCCATGCCCCTGCAGAACAAAGAGGATGATGATGAGAAGAGTCGTAATTAATCGCATGATAGTTTAAAGATCACTGATCCCTAACAGGGTAACGTGTTTATAGATTGAGTAAAAAAAGAGAACTTCTCCGTAAGGAAACTCTGTGGAAGAAGTGCCTTGGCTGATAAACAATCAGAATTTTACATTAAGATATTCTAAAGTTTTGAAAAACTCTATTTATTTAACAGTCTATCATATAGGAAGATAGAATGTATTGAGTTTTCCATAAAATGATCAAATAGAATCATTCGGAATTTCCTGTGTATCGGGGATAGAACGGATAAGGGTGTCCGGCTGATTTTTGTTGTACGTTGTATCCGGTTCAACAGGTGAGTCTTTTGCTTTTGGGGTTGTTCCAACCGAATCTGCTTTACCTGGTGAGTTGTTATCCGTAGTAATATACGTTTCTCCTGTTAGTTGAGTCATCTGTTTTAAAATCCATTGGCTGCGTTCCTTTGTATATGGCGATGGAGGATTTACCCGCATGCGTTTAGGACTTGGGAGTACGGCTGCAAAAAGGGCAGCCATCTCAGGTGTAAGTTGAGGAGCAGGCTTGTTAAAATAGATTTTCGATGCTTTCCCAATGCCAAATATGCCGGGACCAAATTCGGCAATGTTTAAATAGACCTCTATGATGCGCTCTTTTGGCCATAGAAGTTCAATGACCAAAGTTAGCCCGGCTTCCACACTCTTCCTGATGTATGACTGAGCCGGTGACAGAAAAAGATTCTTTGCCACCTGTTGAGAAATTGTACTGGCTCCGCGGGTTCGCACTCCCTCTTGGTGTTCATCCCAGGCTTCCTCCATCGATTCAAAATCAAATCCAAAATGTTCAAAGAAAAGCTGGTCTTCCGCAGCAATCACAGCCCAGATCAAGTGTCCGGGAATATCTTCATATTGCACCCATTCAGTCCGCAGATCATACGATTCTTTGTCCAGCTGCTCCCAGTCTGCCTGCAAAGAAAATGCAGTAAAAGGTGGGTTCACCCATCTGAGGCATAAGATGGTGAGAATGACCAGCAGCACAATCACCAAAACCGTGGTGCCTAAATATTTTATAATTTCTGAAAGCATTTAGAACATTCAATGATCAAAGATGATGACCTATATATAATGCATTTCAGGTATGAAAAAAAGAAGTTCCTCACTCCCAATACAGAGAATGGGGTTTCAAAAATATTTTATTGAAAACCTGAACTACTCTTTTCCCGGAATAGGGGCATCCCAGTGTGGTTTTTCAGCGGAGGTGTTACCGGTCATTAAATATGTGTCCAGCCACCGGAACATCCTGTAGTTGTAGTCGAGCTTAGCGGATGCGCTTGATATTGTATGACCTTCTCCCGGATAGTTTACAAGCCTTACGGGCAGATTAGGTTTACGAACTTTCAGGTGCCGATACAGTTCAAGAGATTGGGATGGATGTACCCGGGTGTCATCGGCTCCGTGAATGATCAGAATGGGTGTTTGTGCATTTGCTACGTGATAGATGGGACTCCGCCGCAGGAACCAGCTCCAGTCGTTCCAAAGCCGCTTACGGGTGTGAACAAGATAGAGCTCCTCCGGTATATCACTCTCGCCCCATTTTGAGATATTATCACTTACTCCAACGTACATTACGGATGCAGCAAAACGGCTGGAATAGTAGGTACTCATCCAGGCAGCGGCATATCCGCCATAAGATTTACCGGTAATTCCAATTCTGTTGGGATCAGCAATACCAATTTTAATAAGGAAATCAACGCCGTCTATAATATCATTAAATTCAGCGCCGGCAATATCAGCCTGGCTGCTAAATGCAAAATCAATTCCACGCCCGGTGCTTCCGCGGTAGTTGGGATAGAAAACAGCGTATCCCTTTCCGGCGGCAACCTGTCCGGGCATGTAATAATTGGTCAGCCACCCATTATTATAGTGAGATTCTGGTCCGCCGTGCACATGAACAATCACAGGAACTGTTGAGTTTTCTTCATAACCCACAGGATAGATTAACAAACCATCAATTTCGTATTCTCCGTCTCTTGTTTGATAACTAACAACAACTTGCTCGCCCAGTTCAACACTGTTCAGCCACTCATTGTGATAGGTCATCCGCTCATGCATATCATTCTCCTCGCCTGAGAAATAGAATACCTCACCGGGATGATTGGACCTGCTGGCTATAAATGTATATGTGGTTGAATCTGAGATGGAAAAGGAAGAGATATGATGTTCATCAGAGTAGAATGATGTCAATTTTTCGCCGCTGTCAAACCGAAGTTTTCCAATTCGTGAAGCCGTACTTTCACTTGCCAAAAAGTGAATATAATTCTCCTCTATCCACTCAATCTGATCGTAGGCACCCCGGAATTGCCTGTCTATAATTTGAGGAACTCCTCCTCTGGAAGTAACAATCATGATTCGACCGGCAGTTGGGTCATTAATATTTGAACCTGCAAGCAATGCCAGTCTCTGCCCGTTCGGACTCCATTCAATCTGGTCGAGTTTTCCTTTGTTGTTTATTTCCGCTGATATTTCACCATTATTTGCATCTACAACTATAATCTGCTGATTCATTAACTGATCGTCCACAAAGGGAGTTGGCGCTACGGACACTGCAAGACGATCTCCTTCTGGACTCCAAACCATATTATACACGGATCCATCAACAGGTAATTTCCGAGCTACCCGGCTGGTCATGGCTATGTTAGTAATATATCCCCGCTGTTGTGGTTTGTTTTCTTCAAAAACATTAGCACTGTATGGCAGCGGGGAGTCGGATTCTTCAGCTTTCTCAAATGCCATAAAAGCGATCTGGTTGCCATCATCGTGCCATGAATAACTGAGAATATCCTGATCAAAACTAAATATTTTAACAGCTTCTCCACCCGTAACCGGAACTTGATAGATCGAGCGGGTTTCATCGCCGGGCCGTTTGGTTAAAAATGTGATAGCTTCCTGGCCTGGCC
Source organism: Balneolaceae bacterium (assembly GCA_034521495.1). Lineage (NCBI taxonomy): Bacteria > Pseudomonadati > Balneolota > Balneolia > Balneolales > Balneolaceae > Balneolaceae bacterium. The sequence continues at coordinate 260,908 of JAXHMK010000004.1, read as the reverse complement.
GAAATTGGACCGAGCTTACAGATCCGGTCGTGAAATAGGGTGTTGTGGTTCCTTCAGATACATTTAACAGGTAGAGGTGTATACTGTTTTCTACATTTTCCACGTAAGGATCAGCAGGAGTGCTGACAGTATATGCAATATATTCTCCATCCGGCGAGAGTTGAGAACTTGTAACTGTCTCCATCTCGGCGATATGCTGCGGAGTAACTACATTTTGGCCCAAGGCCGCAGATGAAGTCAGAAAAACAGATGCGAGCAGCCCATATACATATTGAATGTTAAAGAGCCTGAAAAAGAGCAAATTTTTCTTATTCATAAGATGGAATAATTTATAGATGATTTTTTAGTTAAGTTCAAAACAATAAAAGAAAATTTCAGATCTCTTAATGATTTCTTTAAACCTGGTCCTTATTCTGCAATATGTATCATGCTTTGCAGTTACCAAAAAAGTGATCTAAATGTTAGTTTGAGCATGAAGGGTGAATTTTTATTCAAATGGAACACCCACATTCAAGCTCTTGTCCAAACTGAGTGCTTCAGTCAAATAATCTTTAATTGCTAAATGGTTAAATCTTTTTTTGTTTGGAAAAAGGGCGAACTGTCAGCCTGTATTGAAACCGATTAAATGTAATGAATCGAACCTCTGAAACTAAAATAAATATCTGATGAGTAATCAATTTAGCCGCCGTGATTTTTTAAAAACAGGAGCCCTCTCAAGCCTGGCATTAGGCAGTGGGTTGTTGGGGAAAAACAATGCACAAAAGGAAATAAGTTCCGAATTCGGTGATGCAAAAAATGTGATTTTTCTTGTTACTGACGGCATGAGTTCCGGAACGATGGCACTTGCTGATATCGTAAAACAGAAGCAATTTGGCGAAAAAACAAACTGGATACAGCTTTATGAATCCGACCGTGAATACCACCGCGGGTTGATGGATATGGCATCTTTAGATTCCGTTGTAACCGATTCTGCAGCGGCAGCATCTTCCTGGGGATCGGGCCAGAGAATTAATAACGGTGCTGTAAACTGGGGCCCAAACGATGAGGAGTACAAAACCATCTGTGAAATATTCAGAGATGCAGGAAAATCTACCGGACTCGTCACCACTGCTCGTATTACTCATGCCACCCCGGCCGGATTTGGTATAAATATGTCATCCCGAAACATGGAGGATGAGATCGCCGAACAGTATGCCGAAAGACGTTACGATCTGTTGATGGGTGGAGGAAATCGTCATTTTGATCCGGGTATGCGTGCCGACGGTATTGATCTTTATCGTGAATTTGAAGCAAACGGATATACAGTTGTCAAAGATAAATCTCAACTTTCAAGTGCAGGGCGAAACGGGAAATTACTGGGTATTTTTTCTGATTCACATATGCCCTATACCATCGACCATCAAACAATTCCGCAATTGCAGCAAAATGTTCCTACACTTGCAGAGATGACCTCGGCAGCACTGGAGCGTCTTGAACAAAATTCAGATGGATTTCTGATTCAAATTGAAGGGGCCCGGGTTGATCATGCCGCTCATGCAAATGATGCCGCCGGTTTAGTCTACGACCAGATCGCTTTTGATGATGCCATAAAGGTTGTGATGGATTACACGGAAAACCGAGACGATACTCTTGTGATATTAGCAACCGATCACGGAAACTCGAATCCTGGTTTAAGCGGAATGGGAGACCGATATTTAGATTCTGATGAAAGCCTGGAAACGCTGTTTGATTACAAACACAGCTTTGAGTGGTTGTATGATGAGTTGAGTACCGGCACCCCCACCGCTTCTCAGATTCGCAACGCTGTTGAGGTTGCTACCCAGACTCAAATTACAGGAAAAGAAGCTGGAATGGTACGGCAGGCATTTCGGGGACAATTTGAGGCGCCGTTCCGGTATCGGTCGGGAGCAGGTGCTGTACTATCCGGAGTACTTGCCAACTACAACGGGATCTACTTTATGAGTACCAACCATACCGCTGACTATGTAGAACTTGCCGCCTGGGGTCCGGGCAGCGACCGTTTACCGAACTTCGTTAAAAATACAGACCTCTTCGATCTGATGGTAGATATGGCAAATGTGCGTGCTTACGCGCAACAGTGATGATTTCAGATTGAAGATATAGGTAGACTTCCGAACTCTGTCGAAATCTTGCTAAAGTTAACTTCCCATTACAATGGAGGAAGAATTGATCTTGTTTTGAAAGACTTCGGAATTGTCATCTACCTTGCACGTTGACTTTCAGATTTGTGTATCATCAGAGAGTAGCCGGTTACGGTTGTGTCCGTCACCATTGATTTTAGAGTCTATTCTGCTATATTGCTTATTTGAAGCTGTTTACAGGACTCAATTTCAAAGGATTTCAATAAAAAATATGAAGATTTCTACCATTCTGTCTTTTCTTTTATTTCTTTTTTTAGTCATTCCAACCGCCAATAGTCAACAACTTTCACCCGATGAAGTGATTGCTCTGACCCCTGAATGGGATGGTGAACGGTTGCCTGACGGACGCCCCAAAGTATCTGGCGGTATTTTAAAGAGAATGAAACTTGTAACTCTCGAGGAAGCCTGGGCAGTTCTGCGCGGAGAGAATTTTGAACACCAATATGCCGAAGATTGGGAGATTTTAAATCCCGACAGCGTTCTGGTGGGGCGGGCACTAACGGCAACATTTATGCCGGGCCGCCCGGATGTTCACCGTGTTATTGATCAGCAAGGAGAAGAAGCCGGACGAACCGGATCTCAAAACTCCTGGCCGGTTGAGATCTTGCAACAGGGGGATGTGTATGTGGCCGATCAGTTCGGGGCTCACATAGATGGCCCCACTATCGGTGATAATGTGGGGAATGCCATCTACACCAATTCTGGTAACGGCATTGTTTACAATGGTGCCATTCGTGATGTAGCAGGTCTAAAGGAGATAGAGGGTTTCACTGCTTTTTATAAGAGCTATCATCCCTCCCATCATTTGAATAATCCCGACGGTGAACTGAATACCACACTGGTCAGTATGAATGCGCCGACTCGAATTGGTAAGGTAATGGTAATGCCTGGTGATGTAGTGCTTGGCCGGGATGGCGGAGTAATTTTTATACCGCCGCATCTGGCAGAACGAGTTGTAAAAACATCAGAGATTGTACGACTTCGGGATATGTTTGGTCAGCAACGGATACGCGAAGGGGTATATTCCTCCGGCCAGATCGATGCCCGGTGGTCGGATGAAATTGAGCGGGATTTCTCTCAGTGGCTGGAAGAGCATATTGATGAACTTCCGGTTCCGAAAGAACAGATCCAGGAACTGTTGGAAACGAGGACCTGGTGAGTAAATTTTGATTTAAGGGTAAGCGAACGGAGTGAGCAGAGTGAGCAGGGGGATGTACATCCCTTCCGGTGAACCTGATATGAATTAAAACATTAAAAGGAACAACCATGGATAAAAAACAGTCACGACGATCATTCTTAAAGAAAAGTGTATTAGGAGCCGGAACGATGGCCGCTGCTCCGTTTGCCGCTGCAGGAATGGGACTTGAAAATGCGGTTGGTAATAAAAAAAGATACTCGCGTCCCACCGACCTTGAAATAACAGATATAAAAACCGGATTTATTCGTGGTGGTAGTCATCTTTTCGTGAAGATCTATACCAACCAGGATATTGTAGGTCATGGCGAGGGGGCAGACGCGGTGCATGGAACCGATCAACTTGTTCAGCGATGGGCCGGATGGCTCAATGGTAGAAATCCGTTAGATATCCACCGGTTGTTTTATGAGATTCGCCGTGGTGGCGTGTTCGGAGGAGCTCAATCCGGAATGTACCTTGCGGCGTTGGCAGCAGTAGAAACAGCATTGTGGGATCTGGCGGGTAAAGCGCTGGATCTGCCGGTGTATCAGCTTTTGGGCGGCAAATTTCGTGATAAAATGCGTGTGTACATGGATACGGCTCTGTATCAATCCAATCAACCCTCTCCCGAAGAGTTTGCCCAAAGTGCCCAAAAAGCCGTGGATTACGGAATGACTGCCGTTAAGTTCGACCTGGACCAGGCGAACGATCCCAATAAGTACGACCGATACAACTGGACGGCCAGCCATGCCGAGATCGAGCGAATGTACAACCAGATGGCTGCCGCCCGTGAACAGGTTGGGGATGATGTTGATATCTGTGCGGATATGCATGGAAGGTATGATCTGCCAAGTGCCAAAAAAGTAGCAAAAAAAATGGAGCCGCTGAATTTGATGTGGCTGGAGGAACCAATTCCGGCGGAAAATGCGGAAGCTTATAAACATATACAGGAAGAGACCAGCACGCCCATCTGTACGGGTGAGAATCTCTACCTGGCACACGATTTTCGCGAGCTTTTTGAGATCGGAGCGGTGGATATCATCATGCCGGATCTTCAAAAAGCGGCCGGTCTCGGAGAGGGCCAGCGTATTGCCAACCTGGCACAGCTCTACTACATACCGTTTGCTCCGCATATGGTATCGTCTTACTTGGGAGCGATGGCATGCGCTCATGTATGTGCATCTGTCCCGAACTTTATGATTATGGAGTGGCAGATCTATTTCCACGAAGACCCAATGTTTGATGAGATTGTAACCTACGACGGCGAAAAAGTGGTGGATGGATTTATTCCTTTATCAGAAAAACCGGGTATTGGTGTAGAGATCAACGAAGAGGGAATGCGGAAATACGCTACGGAAGGATATCCGTTTTTTGAGTAGTAAGCGTGATTTGAGATTGGAGATATGCGATATTTGATATCAGATTTTTAGACGGGAGACGGGAGACGGGAGACGGGAGAGAAAACCGTCATTCTGAATTTAATTCAGAATCTCCAGTCTATTCTCTGGCTGATTTCCGCAGATAATTCATTGAGTTTCGTTTTAGTTATCATGGCGGACAGGAGCCATCGGAGGAGTGGTCTTGCTAAAAATTAATACAAGCTATCTCATTCTACTAATGACTTTCGAAATCTTCAAATCTATTCAAAAAAGTTTAACCGGATTCAGGTCTGAGCCTTCTTCTCTACCGTACTCTTCAAAAAACGAGAGAAATTCACAATGTTCATATAGCCCCGGCGGCTGTCAATGACGTTTCCTTCGCCGTCCATAATTACGGTGAATGGATAGGCAGTTACGCCCATTTCACTGGCAAATTGTTGTTCGGTCATCTCCTCTCCTTTGTAGGTGATCATACTTTCAGAATGGCCGTTAATTTTTACGGGATAAAAATCGCGGTCCAAAATGGCGCGAACGCTTGGGGAGGGATATACTTCCCGTTCCATTGCACGGCAGTATTGGCAGCCAACTTCAAAGATATCGATCATAATGAGTTTATTTCCGACTGAGGCCTGTTGTTGGGCAGTTTCCAGTGGCATCCATTCGGGTGCGTTTTCAATTTCATCCGGCTGAACCTGCTGAAACGAATAGAATGCATAAACACCGATGAAACCGGCAATCAACAATCCGATAATTACTTTTCTGGACATAATATCTTGTTCAAAATAATGGTAAAGTGTGTCCCCCTACGAAGGGGGTTATGGGGGATGATTCGTGATAATTGTAAAATCAGTTTCCGTGTTTAAAATAGCAACCGGTTATCATCCCCCTGCTCGCTCAAATATAAAAAGATTTATTCACCTTTTATACGGTTAATAAAACGTGAAAAGATGGTAGATCTTGTTTCAAAAGAGGGAGTTTGTTGTTCAATGTTGGTTGCATTTCCATACTCATCAAAGAGGATCTGGTTTTGCCAAACAAATGGAGGTTCTTCACTGTCGGTTAGCCAAAGGTCACTTCGGCCAAATCTCAAATCGTAAAAAAACAACTCGCCCTGCTCTTTCTCAACAGTGTAATATCCCCGGGAGAACCAGAGCAGTGTTTCAACTGGCCGATCGTTCTTAATCTTCTCAATGAACTCCGTATTTCTTGGGATGGTCCGGAATTGCAAGTCGGTATCCTCATCAAAAATGGAATAGATGGATTGATAGACCGTATCCTCGCGGATAATATAGCCCGTCCATAAAAATGTAGAGGGGCCGTTGGGTGTGGTTTTAATCTGATGGTAATAGCCATATTGATTTTCAAACGACGCATCAAACACGCTGTGAACATGCGCTTTAATTCCCAATCCCCAGACCAGGTAGAGCGTGCTAAGGAGTAGTCCGGTTTTGTTGAAAAGTGAGCGTGCTTTTGACCGGCGGTTCATAAAAAGCGCTGGTACCAATCCAATGAGTAGTGTAAAGGTGTACAGCGGATCGATGATAAAGATGGAATCTGTTGTTGCCGGCCAGTCTGAGAAAAAGTAAAAAATCTGCGTGCCATAGGTGGTCTGTACGTCCAGCAGAATGTGTGTAAAGAAGACCAGGAACACAAGCTGAGTCCATTTTTTCCATCCCACCTCCCACTTTTTTTGAAGATAGTTGATGGCAAATCCAAACATTGGGGATGCGAGCAGGCAAAAGAGAATTGAATGAGTAAAACCGCGGTGGAAACGGATCTCCGCCGCGTTGTCTAAAAAAGGATTCGCGAGTATATCCAGATCGGGTACAGTACCAAGCAGTGCTCCCCAAGCCGCCGCGCGATATCCAATCTTTTTTCCCAGAAGCAATTCACCCACAGCCGCTCCGAGAGTTATTTGTGTAATTGAGTCCATAGGAACTGGTCAGCGTGAAAATGATAGTTTGCAAATAGGGTTCATATTTTAACCAAAATTGGAGAGATTCTATTGAATAGGCCGTTAAAACATTTTAAACCCTTTTCCCAATCGATAAGAGTTGAAGAGCAACACAGAAATTACTACCCATTATTAATAGTTGAGGGGTTTGTACTGCACATTTTATAAGAGTTTCCGATTGATTAGAAAGATTAAGCAGAGTCGTATTTATTGAAACCATAGAGGCAGGTAAAAATGGAAAACTGATCAGAGAAGGGCTTTTTGTTTTGATCAATTACTTACAATATACAGGGTTGAGGGTATTCACTCCAAATGAAATTCATATTGTCTTGATAAAGAACGTTAATATTATTTTATTGTTTTTCTTTATATAACTAATGATAAGTAATAGTTGTTAATTAAAGATTGAAATGCCGAGAAAAATAGGTTCACTAACGCTCTATTCCATTGACGATCTGCACGAACGTTTGGGTATCAGCAAAATGACTCTTCGAAAGTACCTTCGCGAAGGACGAATCCGCGGACGAAAGCTGGGGGTTCAGTGGTTTGTTACCGAAGAAGCCATTCGTGATTACTTTAATCCGCCGGATGAGGAAACGCCCAAGAAAAAGAAAAAACAAAACCTGAAATATGTGGTTCAGGGGGTGAACGATCTGGTCAGTGAGACTGAAGAGTGTGAAACAATTCCCGAAACTCTGGAGTGTTTGAATAATCAAGCGATCATCAGCTTGTTCCAGGTGCAAATCACCAATGCAGAAAGCGGCGAAATCATGGAGATTGTTAAGGCAAGGGATTTTATTGAACGATATTCTGAGTGACCCATCCCCACAATAAAGGCACAAGCGAGACGCTTGCGCCATCACTTTTAAAACATTTTCTCATTAATTTGGCCATCCGACGCTGTCAGGACCTTCGGACGCTGACAGGTCTTTTCGCAAAAAAATCTAATTATTTATGAAATTTAAAGACACAAAACTGCAACGCATTGATTTCGGGGATGAACCGGCAGATCAGTACTACTGTCTGGTGAATCTAAAAGTAAGCCCCAATGGCTTGGACCTTGGTAAAATGCGATTAACAAATCCAAGAAACATTGATCAGGAATTTCGTCAGCATGGAATGTTGATGATGTTTACGGGTGAGGAGATTGAATCCCTTATCAACCGCGGGGACCTGGATCGGGAGAATTTGCATGAGTCGCTTTATGAATTGGCGTTGAGTGAGGGTGTGATTAAAGAAGATTGAGTACGGTTGCCATTGTAAAACGGGCAGCTTGCCCGTTCCCTCAGAATTGTAGTTCACTTTCAATTCGATATGTGTTTGTACAAACGTTTATCCTCGAACAACGCGGTAGGCGTAGGGCTTTATTTTTTAGGTAGGGAGCCGGACAAGCTGTCCGGCGTACAATTTTATCCCAAATCCACCTCAAACGGAGTATTCTCTCTCCACCACATCGAGGTTTGAATCAGCGAACAGATTGTTTTCCCGTCCGTAATTTCTCCGGTTTTGATCATCTCCAGAGCTTTAGAAAATGGAATGCGGTATTTCAACAGAAATTCATCCTCATCCACGGATTGTGCTTCTTCTGTTAAACCCCACGCGGCGTATACATAAATAATTTCATCCGCATAGCCGATAGCAGGATAAAAGGAACCAACTTTTTCCAATTGTTCGCATTTGATACCACTCTCCTCAAACAGTTCCCGTTCGGCTGTTCTTTTTTTATCTTCACCCGGATCAATTTTCCCGGCCGGAACTTCGATGAAGGTTTTTTTGGGAGGATACCGAAATTGCTGTAAAAGCATGATGGTTCCATCTTCAAAAACAGGTACCACAGCGCTGGCACCGGGGTGTTTAATCCACTCGCGGATCGAAGTAGAGTTGTCGGGAAGTTCGGCTTCGTCGGAATAGACGTGAAGCAATTTACCGTCAAATACTTTTTTTGAGGTTAACTTTTTTTCTCGGAGTTTTGCATCAGCCTGCTCGATGCTGCGTAAATCTTTATATTTCATTCCTAATTATCTGTTTTATAAACTGTATTATTAGAGTGCCATGACCTCAATATAAGAATAGTAAATATTACGCTGAGACTGTACTAAAAGGATGTTGGAAAAATCCATAAACTTTATATTGTTTTCCCGGATATTGATCCGGTATCTCCGGGTTTTGAAATAGAAATAATGTCTAAAGGACTCCCATGGGGAATAGAGTTCAGAATTACATATTTATTAAGGACAATTGCACTTTTTTTATTGCAGTCATTTTTTATAGAATTCATGCAACATTTTAATCAACCGTATTGAAGCAACCTAAATGAGAGAAACTACATCAAATATCGATGGTGAAAAGGTATTGGTTACCAAGCACATTTACACGTGGTCGAACTTTATCTCTCTTACAAGGGTGTTAGTAGCTGCACCGGTTATCTACCTGCATATTCAAAATGATTATGAAACAAATTTCGCTATTGTTGCCCTGATTGTTTACGGTGGTGTTTCGGACTATTTTGACGGACTCGTGGCACGGCTTAGAAATGAGAGATCTGAACTTGGAAAAATGCTTGACCCCGTTGCAGATAAACTGATGGCCTTCTTCCTGTTTCTGTACACAGTTGTTTTAGGTTGGATTCCTCTCTGGTATTTTTTCCTGGGTGTAACTCGCGATCTGATGATTATGTGGGGATCAGCCCGTATCAAGAAAAAAACAGGGAAAGTGGCGATGTCTATCATGTCGGGCAAGATCTCCGTGAATGGCATGGCACTTTACTGGATGAGTATCTTCTTCTTCCCGGATGCCACCCAGGTTCATTTCTATTTGATGACTCTTTCCGTGATATTGATGGTCTACTCCTTTATTGAATACACCATTCGCTACAATAAGATTATGGCCGGGGCGGAGTTTAATTAAGTTTTACGTGAGACGTGAGACGTGAGACGTGAGACGATCAGGACTTCGGCTGGCGATTGGGTCTTTCGCCTGCCGAATCACATTGCATCTTTCCTCGGTGACTTTATAAAAAAGCTTACATAAGATCCATCTCCTGTCGGCCCACAATTGCCATAATCTCAACAATCTCGTGTTGAACTCTGTAATAAATGCTATCCACTCCACATACACATCTTCGGTATCCTTTTCGTATAAAGTCTACTTTTGGATATCGTTCAGGATAGCGAGCGATCACTTCAAATTGATCAAAAAAATCTCTCAGATATTGATCTGCCTGATCTACACCAAATTTCAAGACTCCATATTGATGAATACGTATCAGATCTTTTTTGGCTTGTTTGTTCAGCCTATAATTGGCCATCCTCTCGTAACTCTTTTTTAGACTCGGCCAAAATTTCTTCGAACGATTGATCAGTAAAATCTTCTTGTTCTGCTTTTATTAATTTAGCCCGAATCCATTCTAATTGATCATGACGCTTTCTCTCCTGGCGGATTAAGTCATTAACAAGTTCACTTTTGCTGGAATATTCCTCTTTGTCAACCTGAGATTTCAACCAATCGTTATTGGGTTTGGTAAAAGTTATGCTCTGTCGTGTCATAGTGATTCCTTTTTGATGCAAATTTACACCAATTCAACACCACTGACAACTAACTTTTTCGTAGAAGGCTTTGCAAAACTCTGAACGCCATCCTGAACCTGTCTTCAGAAGCTTAGCACGGGCAGGCTTAATTCAGGATCTCCAGATACTGGCTATAAAGACGAATGGAGAATCTGAATTGAGTTCAGATTGACCAATAACCACGGTTTTGCAAAGCCCTTTCGTATTTTGTTTTCCACATTAAGTCAGCCGATGAGTCGCTCTTTGCTGTGCTGCGCGAAAGACCGGTCAGGTTTCCCGTGCAGGTGCAACTCGTAATTTTTACGCACAGCTCAAGTCATAAAAAAATCCGACGGGTCTATTTTCAGTATTTTTACTTGTCCGCTCATGTGATGAGTTCCCTGGTCCTTGAATGAGTTTTTTGCCGTTTCACGTCTACCCGTAATCATCGTATATTCTACCTAACGAAATTTGATACCTGAAACGAGACGAACGAATGGGCTGGTTAGATAAACTTGGTTTAAAAAAGGAAGAGAAGCTTGATAAAGGAGTTGAGAAGAGCCGTGAAGGACTGCTCAACAAGATCGGTAAAAGCATTGCCGGGAAAGATAAAATTGACGACGCTACTCTCGATGATCTGGAAGATGCGCTGATTACATCAGATGTAGGCGTAAAAACAACAATTGAAATTATCGACCGGCTTGAAAACCGTGTGGCCCGCGATAAGTTTATCACACAAAATGAGCTTCAGCAGATTATGAGGGAGGAGATTACGGCGCTGCTGAAGGAGAACCGGCCCGAACAGCCCGCAGAGTTTGATGCCGATTTTCCTGCAAAACCGCATGTAATAATGATTGTAGGTGTGAACGGAGTCGGGAAAACAACGACCATTGGGAAGCTGGCACACCTCTATAAAAAAGCCGGTAAGAACGTAATGCTCGGAGCTGCTGATACATTTCGCGCAGCAGCGGTGGATCAGCTTAAGATCTGGAGTGAGCGTGCGGATGTGCCGATCATTCAACAGGGACAAAATGCCGATCCTTCTGCTGTGGCCTATGATACAGTAGCTGCTGCAAAATCAAGACAGGCCGATGTGGTTTTGGTGGATACAGCCGGCCGACTTCATAACAAGAAATCACTGATGGAAGAGCTCGCCAAAATCAAACGGGTAATGGGCAAAGTGGTGGACGGCGCTCCTCACGAAATTCTCCTCGTACTCGATGCTTCCACGGGACAAAACGCCATGCAGCAGGCCAACGCATTTACAGACGTAGTAGATATTACCGGGCTTGTACTTACTAAACTGGATGGCACGGCCAAAGGCGGAATTGTGATCGGAGTCTCAAACGAACTGAATGTGCCGGTAAAATATATCGGCGTGGGAGAACAGATTGAAGACCTCCAGGTGTTTGAACGAGACGGATTTGTGAAGGCACTGTTTGGGGAATAAAAGTACAACGGGCAGCTTGCCCGTTACCTGTAAACGTTATTCTCACTGGATTCCAGGTTTTTTGCTTTGTGACCTATCAACCAAACAATAAAAACACCTGCTGGGGCGAGCTTATTCGGTCTGCTAAGTTTTAACGTAGTTAAGTCGCTCTTTTTTTGTAATAAACATTAAGTACAAGCACAAGCGAGACGCTTGCGCTATCTTAAAGAAACGTTTGTAAAGGCCTTGTTTGGGAAATAAAAGTACAACGTGTCGCTGACCCGTTACCTCAGAAGAGCAGTTCAATTGATTTCGAGTTTTTGTTCTCATCCTGCCTGCCTCGTACTCTTGCTTGCGGAAAAGGAAGAATTCACTCCTTGAGGGGAGTCCGACTTTAGTCGGGTGGGGTGTACATCCCCGAACTCCAATCGGTATAGGATTTTAGGCTTTTAGTACCGGACAAGCTGTCCGGCGTACATGTACAACGGGACGCTGACCCGTTACCTATAAACGCTATTCTTACTCCTTCCCTTGATTTTCTGGTATCAAAATATCTGGAAGTTTTAATAAATCTGATAGCTTGATCGTCTCGCTCGCGCTATTTCAGAATCAAACTGTAAAAATTTTTTATCCATTCAAAAAGGCGTTCTCACAGCCGGACAGGCTGTCCGGCGTATAACAGTTAGCTAACCCGTTATCCTTGGCTGATGTGAGACACTTGCACCATCTGTTGTTATTTCGTGATGGAAAAACTTCAGCAAGATTAAAAAAATGCTCTGATTCTTTACAAATAGGGAATCGTTTAGTAATGTGAACAAGATATTTTAGTACTTCTCAACCTGTTCTCGTTTAAAATCTGGGTTCGTTTGTGTCTCACTGCATAAAACTTTTATTGCTGGCTGCACTGTTTTTGACTTCGGAATCTCTATTTGCCCAACCTGTAACAGATGCCAAAAATCTTTTTGAACAAGCAGAAGAAGTTTTCCAGGCTGGTGATTATGAGCAATCAAAAAAGATGTTTATAGAGGCATCGGAGAACCTCTGCAAAGCCCCGGTTCAGGCCGAAATTTGTATTGACGCGAAGACCTACCTTTCTGATATCGCCCGTGTTAATCGGAATTTTGAGTCGTCTGAAAAGATCCTTGAAGAAGCCGAACAAATTTTAGAAAAAGAGCTGACAACTCCGCATCCACTTCAGATGGAGATCAATACACAAAAAGTTTTTCTCTATGTGGATATGACAGAATTTGAGCGAGCCCGCCAGGTAGTTCAACGAATGATGGAGATGGCGAATGAGCCGGAGTTTTCCGGATTACCGAGTGCACGCGGGTTTATGGCATCAGGTTACCTGGAAGAGGCGGCCGGATATTTTCGTGAATCACTGGATTCATATTCAGAAGCTGTGAAATCGTTAAGTGGAATTGAGAGAGATGATGAAATACTCAGATTTCTATCTCATTCTTACAACAATATGGGACTTCTGACCCGAAAGCTCGGCGATATCCAGGGAGCTATGGACTACTTTCTAAAAGCACTGGATGTAACTCAGGCACTCCATGGAGAAAGTCATCCACAGGTTGGTGTACTGCATAACAGCATCGGAACCATCTATTACATTATGGGTGATTACGGTCAGGCAGCAGATTATTTTCTGAGTACAGCAGATATTTTCAGAGAGAATTACGGAGAAAATCATGAGAGGGTGGCCGGTGCTTATAACAATGCCGGCGTTGTGTTCACCGAGATGGATGAAATTGAAAGAGCTGCAGAGATTCTTGAAAAGGCCCAGCGAATCAAAGAGAATATACTCGGAGAAAATCATATTGATACGGCTATCGGGTATTCAAATCTGGCGAGTATCTATATGGAAAACGAAGATTTCGATGCCGCATTGGAAAATTATCAGAAGTCCATCTCTATTCGCGAGGAGACTTATGGAGTTGATCATCCCAACCTTATCACTCCTTATATAAATATTGGGGAGTTTTATACGAGAATAGAACAGTACACCAAAGCAAGAGAATATTTTAGGGAAGCTCTGCAAATTACTAAAAATCGTTTGGGCCAAAATCATCCGGATATCTGGGATATTTTGTTGAATATTGGCGACTCATACGAAGAAGAAAAGAATTTTGTCACGGCGCTGGAGAATTATCAGAAAGTATATGACAGGATCGTGAGTGAAAACGGAATTCAGCCGCAAAATGGGTTTGATGCCGGCAGTTTATCGCATCCTTTGCTTTTTTTGGATGCAGCCGCCGGGGTGGGCGATATGCATATCAAACTATATGGTTCTGAGGGAGGTAAAAAACATCTTCACCAAGCTATTCAGAATTACTCAACGGCAACAGAAGTTGTTGATTTTTTGCAGCATTCCTATCAAAGTGAGGCCTCGAAGCTTAATCTTGTTGACCAAAATTATTCCCTATTTACCAACACCATCAAAGCGTACAATTATCTGTATGAAGAAACGGGAAATGATAAATGGTTAGAGGAGATTTTGGCGACCAGCGAGTTGAGCCGATCGCGCATTGCTTTGGAACTGCTGCAGGATATCGAGGCAAAAAATTTCGCCGGCGTTCCTAAAGAAGTCTTAGACCGGGAATCATCCATCAACAATCAAATTGCGGATTTTTACCAGCAACTAAATGCGGAGCAGGAGAAAGGATTTGAGGCCAATCAAGACAGTATTTCGGCATATCGCGATTCACTTTTTGAATCCCGTCGCGAGCTCAGCAGATTGACCGAACAGCTGGAGAGCAACTACCCCGATTACTTCCGTTTAAAGTACGATCACAGCTATGCAAATCGCGAGATAATAACTGATCTGCTTGAGGATGACGAGGCGCTGGTTAATTACATTGTGAGCGAAGAGGAGGTATTTGCCCTGGTGCTGAACCGGCAGGATATCAGGTTTTATTCTTTGGGGCCGGCCGATTCACTTTCATCAAAAATCAAATCTCTTCGAAGTTCAGTTCTCTCAGATCGATCTTCTGAATATTCTGAATTAGCAAATGATTTATACAATCAACTGGTAAAGCCTGTGGTATCTGAGTTGGATTCAAATTCTCTGATTATTGTCCCCGATCAGACTCTTTACTATCTGCCATTCGAAATGCTTCTCACAGAGGCACCCAATCATTCAAACTACTATAATTTTCCATATCTGCTGCGCGATTATCAAATATCGTATGTACCCTCAGCAACCGTTCTGAAGATGTTAACGGATCAAAAAATTGCCAATCCCCAAAATTTGTTTGCCGTTGCTCCATTTAATGAATCAACGATCCGGGAGGAAGAACAAACTACAGCATCGCGGTATATAGCCGATCTGTCACCTCTACCGCTCACGCGATACGAAACTGATGAGATCGCCAAAATATTCAGAGAACGAGAAACATGGATGGAGTATATTTTTCCCGAGAATGTAAATATACTTCTTGGAAAGGAGGCTACTAAATCAACTGTTCAATCGACCTCATTTCAAGATTTTGAGTATATCCATTTTGCAACTCATGCATTTGTAAATGAGGAAGACCCCGCTTTGTCGGGCATCGCTTTTTGGGGTGAGGAAGATGACGATGGAGTATTATATGTGAATGACATCTACAATATGAATATGAATGCCGACCTGGTGGTATTGGGGGCTTGCGAAACCGGGCTGGGAACTGTTTATAAGGGTGAAGGGATGATCGGGTTTACAAGGGCGTTTATCTATGCCGGTGCATCGAACCTGATGGTATCGATGTGGAAAGTAAATGACCAGCCAACCGCAAACCTGATGATTGAATTTTATCGATATGTGAAAGATGGTCATTCCTATTCAAAAGCCCTGCAGATGGCAAAGATGGACTTGATCGATCAGCCGGAATTTGCTGCACCGAGAAATTGGGCGGCTTTTGTACTACAGGGGCGTTAGATAAAAAAAGCCCTGCCACCAGTACGTGTTAAGCACGAAAAGAACCTTCAAGAGTGCGTAATGGAATGAAGCTCCTTTCCTTTGGGATCGCTTTGCGGGAAGCGTTCGGTCGTATTACTGAAAACGTGACGCTTTAAGGGCTTCCGCTGCGCTCCGGACACTTCAAGATAATTTATCGAAGCATCTAAACACGTACTGCCACCAGGCAGGGCTTCTGTTCATCAAATTAGATTACTCGACAAGAAAATTCTCAGGTTTCCAGGCTTTCTGAGTATTCTCCTCAGCTTTATCCGCAATATCTGAAGCGTCCATTTCTTCGGCTACAATATGAGGCAGCACTGTACTTGTGTCCGTAATAAGTTGCGCAATTCTGGTCAGGCTTTCCTGTGTAAAGGTGGCAAGATTATCATTGTCTTCACTAAGTGCGGTTGTGTGTAACATCGTATAGCCGGATGCAATCATGCTCAGTGCAGTATAATCATCCCGGATCATTTTAGAAGCAGCATCATCTCTTGCACTGTCAACAAGCCCGGCAATTTTTCCGGTGGCCTTCGCAAGTTTATCCTTCACTGTCTTCTTAGTTCCACTGTTCAGAATACCCATATCTTCAAGGGAATTGATCTGATTGGTTAATGCCATGTCGATATCATGAAGCAGATCAACAGCTTTTGGATTCATTAACTTATCCGAATTTTTTTGGGTTCGAATAACGGTTTGAGTGTGTTTAATGAGTTCGTATAAGTCCGTTGTATAATTTTCAATTACTTTATTACTCATAGAGTATTAAGTATTTGTTTATATTTAATATTCATCTATAAAATGATAGATAGAATCAGATCGTTTCATCCCAGGTTTGATAGTAGGTTTAAGTGATATTTCTGTGCTGAATTATTACTTTGCTGACAGGAACTCTACAAATAAAATGTTAAAAGACAGATGGATAAAGTTAAAGAACTCGCTAAGATGATAGACCACTCACTACTTCATCCAACTATGACGGATGATGAGCTGAAAGAAGAATGTATGGTGGCCAAAAAATATGATACAGCTTCCGTTTGTATAAAACCTTACGCTGTTAAAGATGCTGTGGAATGGCTAAAAGAATCGGATGTGTTGGTTGGAACCGTTATTGGTTTCCCTCATGGAAATTCGGCAACGGAAATTAAAGTCAACGAAACTAAAAATGCGTGCGAAGATGGAGCTGTTGAGATCGATATGGTTGTGAATATAGGGAAGGTACTTCAGGAAGAATGGGAGTATGTAGAAGATGAAATTCGTGCTGTGGCAGAAGAAACACACTCCCATAACGCAATCCTGAAGGTGATTTTTGAAAATGATTTCCTTACAGATGACCGGTTTAAAATTAAGCTTTGCGAGATTTGTGCTTCGGCCGGTGCAGATTTTGTAAAAACATCGACGGGATATGGGTTTGTAAAAGGTGCGGATGGTAAATACAGCTACCAGGGAGCCACTGAGCACGATTTAAAATTGATGCGAAAACACTCGCCGGAGAATGTACAGGTAAAAGCTGCGGGTGGAGTGAGAACACTGGACGACCTTTTGAGGGTTAAAGAGTTGGGGGTAACCCGTGTGGGCGCAACCGCAACAATAGCGATGCTTGAAGAGGCTAAAAAACGTTTTTACTGAAGAAGAGATGAGAGTATGGTTGAGGTGGATTCAGGAGATCAAAAAGATTTTTTGAGTGATAGATGCCCAGGCCTGCGCAAGCTTTCAGACGGCTGGCTAATCCGATAAAAAGTCTAAATCAATATCCACGCTAACACCTGTACCGTCAGGTAACCCGTTACTCCCATAATTGCGGTAGCAATGGTATGCGTTTTCAGGGCAGTTGATGTATCCATCTCCGAGAATTTGGCAACCACCCAAAAGTAACTGTCGTTGACGTGTGAAACGGTCAGAGAGCCTGCACCAATAGCCAAAACAACCAACGCTTTTCCGATGGCCGATTCAAGTCCGAGCGGAGCCAAAAGTGGAGCCGCAATGGCCGCAGTAGTAATGATGGAAACGGTGGATGAACCCTGGGCTGTTTTCAGAAAAGCGGCAATCAGGAATGGAATGAGAATACCGAATTCGCCCATATCGGTAAATTGCGAGGCAAACTGGCTGAGTTCGGTTTCTCTCAGAACAGATCCAAATGCACCGCCCGCTCCAGTAATTAGAATGATGATGCCCGCCTTTTTCAATCCCTCTTCCAGCCAGGAATGCTGATCAGTTTCCCTGCTTCCTTTTACCATCAAAAAGGAAAGCCCCACACCCACAAGCAGTGCAATAATGGGATTTCCGGCAAAGACGAAAAGATCAAACAAAAAACGATTCTCCAAAGGGCGATGAGGGGAGTTCTGCAATGGATTTGAGGGCGATTAATACGATTGGAGTCAAAATCGGTGCAATCGCAAAAGTAAATGATGGCGGTTGAAATGATGCCGATTCTTTTTCTTCAGAAGTGTCGAAATCAATTGAAAAATTCTTGCACCAAATGATAGCCCAGGCTAATGCAGTGGCCATCACGGGGATGGAAACAATCAGCCCGAGAATCAAAACCCATCCCACATCGGCACCCAAGTGTGGCTGCGGCGGCCAGCGGACCGGGAGTTGGCGGTACAAATACGTGAGTTGCATACAATCCCGAAGCCAGGGCAACGGCAAGTACCGTCAATGGAATTTTGGCACGTTTTGAAATAGCCTTATTGAGAGCCGAGAGTACGATAAATCCCGAATCACAAAACACCGGAATGGAGACGATGTAACCGGTCAGGCTCATAGAGAGCGGGGCGTTCTTCTCTCCCACCGTATCCAGGATTTTATTGGCGAGCACTTGCGCACCTCCACTTCGGTCCAGGTACTCGCCAATGATGGCACCAGCCGCAATCACAATCCCGATGCTGCCGAGTGTGGAACCAAATCCGCTTCCAATGGCGGAGATAATATCAGAAACAGGAAGTGAGGCAAGAAACCCAATGATAATTGCACTCAGCAAGAGTCCCAAAAACGGATGCAAATTCCATCGCACAGTTCCCCAAACCAGAAGTGCCACGACAAGCAACAGCCACAAAAATATCCCCATAAGAATTTAAACCTTGGTTAGAAGTTGACTGATGGATTATAAAGAATTTAGCGGAAGAAGGCATAAACGGCAGGGAAACAAAAATTAACAAAGACCCGTCGGGTTTCTCTATCCACAGGCAATAGCTGATTTTGATTGTTGATACTCTTGCCGCAAAAAACCCAAGTCTCGATGGATTCGGCTGTCGAGTTTGACATCGAGCCCGTTTCTCTATCCACAGGCAATAGCTGATTTTGATTGTTGATACTCTTGCCGCAAAAAACCCGACGGGTCTCTTGACTGGATTCGGCTGTCGAGTTTGAGTAAAGCATGTTTAATTCCGAGGATAAATTGAAACTACTTCAAAACCCCAACTCTCCTCAACAGGTACCCAACCGGGCGAAACAGGTAGTAGACAAATTTGTAAGGCGGCAGCCAGTTGTACTTTAGATCCGTTTTATAAAATGTGAGGACTTTTGATACATCCAATTTATGGTAAAAACCAGGGAACAATTGCACCCTGTAAAATAACAACCGCATGGTATTGCTTATTGAGGCTTTAGGATCGTTCTCCTGCCGTCGGCACTGTTTAGAAGCAATTTTTGAGAGATGATTTGGAGCGGAAGAAGTATTGGGAAGTTGAGTCCCGTCGGGAAAATATTCGCGAAGCATAGCGTTGCAGATTCCTGTTAATCTTTGAGCATTGCAATCAGATATGATGTGATGAAATGATTCCCAATCAATTGTTTTTCGGTTTAGCATTTCACGAATATCAACTAACCACTTGAGCCGAAACCATGCATGGATCCCCCCGTGGACAATCAGGTAAAACAGTTCAAATTCATTCGAGAACCTGTTTAATTCCACTCCCCCAAACTCAACAGTTTCAATATTTTCCTGCATCAAGTGATCGAGTGTTTTTTGTTGTGTGATTCTTGTTGAAAACAGTTTCCAGTGGATCTCAATCATCACCCCGGATTTTTCATGGACCATCTCAATCTGGTTCAAAAAATGGAGTGCAATTTCCTGTCTTTTTTTGGATCCCGGCCATTTAAAACCGGGGAAAGAGTAGCCTTCTTTATGAAGTAAATTAAATGTTTTATTTACTTCATGTGGCTCAACGAGAATATCGAAATCGCGGGAGTAGCGGTAGGTGGGATCGCCGTAAATACGTTCTGACAAAAGAGGTCCCTTCAGATTTATAACCTCAATACCATGCTCTCTCAAAAGCTTTATAATTTTCAGTAACAAGGCAATTTGCTGCATTCGCTGCATACGATCTTGCGGAGTTTCATTGGCAGATTTTTCTTCCAGAAAATCATCAATCTGTCGTTCAGAAAGGCGGTGGCGGTTACGGAGGATGTTGCGATTTAGATCCAAAATAGAGTCTTTAAAATGTTTATTGCCGATATCGAAAAGAGTATATCAAAGTCTGGTGGCAAACACCAAATCGGGCAGATATTGGATGTCTGAGAAAGCTAAAAAAGTAAAATCTGGCTGAGATATGGTGTTTAAAAACCGACTAAATTATGGCAGGAAGATATCCAATGTCTCACTACAAAGTGACGGACTTTTTTTTGTAGGTATAAAGCTGTCATCAATTTTCTATTGCATCCAACCGGCGGTTCACAAGTCCAATTAAAAAATCAGTTCGTGTATTTGCTGTGTCGTTTTCAGCTAAATCAAGAAGAATTTCTTTTGACTGCTTAAAATACTCACGCGACTGTGCCGGATCGTCAAAACTGGGATCATCGGGATGGTAGTAGAGGTCTCCAAGATGGATATAACTGATAGCCACAGATTGCTGTGCCTGCGAGTTTTGAGGATCGATCTCTGCAAGCCAGGAAAACATCTCAAGAGATTCCAAATATTGGGTTAAAGCTTCATCCAATTTGTGCGACTGTTTTAAGATGTGCCCCATCTTTTCGTGAGCAACAGCTTTGTCGCGGACCGCTTCTGTATTCATTGGTTCAAGTTCAACCAGTTGAGTTCTCAGTTTCATAGACTCTTCAAAACACCACGCGGCCTCTTCTAATCGATCTTCATACTCGAACATAGTTCCCATCCGCTCATAAACAATTCCCAGGTATTTTATGTACCGGGTATTCTGCGGGTTGCGATTGTAAATGGGTAACAGAATGGTTTCAGCCTCCCGGTAAAGACGGTGCGATTCTTCCGGATTTTCTAAATTGCTGAAGTTCGGATTTCCCATCAGGTCACCCAATTTGATGAGCGAGACAGCGTATGAAAACTGCCTTGAGGGATCATCAGGAAATTGTTCAGCAATGGATTGGTACAAGTTCAACGATGCGACCTGGCTCTGCTCTGCGGACTCAAGTTCTCCCAGAACTCCTTCTACATCTCCCATTTTTTCGTAAATCATCGCCATTATTTCGCGGGCCCGGGTGTTTGATGAATCCTGTATCAAAACGGTATTTGCAATTTCAATGGCCTTATTGTAGCTCAGCAGAGCTTCCTGGTGATCTCCAAGATTGTTATTGGTTGGATTTCCCTGAACGTCGCCTACTTTTTGATATGCTCTGGCAAGATCAAGAAGGAGATCAGGAGTTGCGTTATCTGTGTCTGAAAGCTGATCGAGATAATCTAATGCTTGTTCAACAATCAGTTCGCGGGCCGGAGTAGAACCCGGGAGGGTTGATACGGCGTCATGAAGATCAAATATCAGTGAATTAGCAAGCTCCCAAATATTTTCAAAATGCATTTCAGCAACTTCTCTTTGGGAATTGGCTTCAGCGGCCTGCCAAACGGCAAAAATCGTAGTACTAATCAATAAAACTGCTGCTACAAGAGCTGTTATAACGGAAGTTTTATAACGCTGAACAAATTTTTTCGTTCGATAGATACGGGATTCCGGCCGGGCTGTTATCGGCCTGTTCTCAGTATAATTGAGAATATCGGCTTTTAAATTTTCGGCTGATTGGTATCGCCGCTGCGGATCTTTTCGCAAGGCTTTTAAAACGATATTATCAAGATCACCCCGTAACTGTTTTGCAGCTTGTTTTCGTGTGAACCCTCCCAGAGTTGTCCGCTCCGATGATTCTTCCAACGCTGTTTCAGTAATCTTTTGGCTGGGTTTTACGGGATCAATTTCAGAGATCGTTTTAGAAATCTCGTAGGTACTTTTCTTTGTAAAATCGAATGGCAGTGTATCCGTAAGAAGGAGAAACAGGAGTTGTCCCAGCGCATAAACATCGGTTGCCGTGGTTATGGGGTGATTTTGAATCTGCTCGGGACTTGCATACTCCGGTGTCATCACATGGTTGCCGGTTAGGGTAACAGACCTGTTTTTTTCTTGATCGCCAATAATCTTTGCAATGCCAAAATCAAGAAGTTTTACGGTGCCGGATGAATCCACCAAAATATTAGATGGTTTGATATCCCTGTGAACGATCAGCCGCTGATGGGCATAACTTACGGCATCGCAAACCTGCATGAAGAGGGAAAGCCGTTCCCGCACAGACAGGTTTTTTGATATACACCAGTTATCAATAACCGGGCCGTCAATATATTCCATGATAAAGTAGGGGCGATTCTGATGAATACCGGCATCCAGCAGCTTGCAGATATTAGGGTGGTTCAGTTGTGCAAGGATTGATTGTTCGGTTTTCATCCGCTGCTGCATATCACGATTGTTATCAAGGCCATAGAGAAATTTAACAGCTACTTCTCTTGAAAAGCGGCCATCTGCTCGTTCGGCAAGATATACAATGCTCATTCCTCCCTTCCCGATCTGCCGGATAATTTTCCACGGACCGATCCGCTGGTTTGGAATGGATATCAAATCATCGAGGACGGGGTGCTGAAGAAAATGTTCTGATTCAAAATGAGATTTCAGCAGCTTTTTAACGGATGAGGCTGTTTCAGGGTTGGAACTTTTCAGATTCCGGAAAAATACTTCTCTCTCCCCTTTTGATAATTCAAGAGCTTGATGAAAATACTTTTCAATTTCCAGCCACTGTTCTTTTTGCATCGCTTTTTAGAATGACTTGTTGCGGACAAATAAAAATTATCTTGGAGCAGATATGGTATTGTGTCCGGTTTCTATATCATGCAACAGAACTGCTCAAAAAAGATCAATCAGAATAATAACATGCAATGGGAATGCTTCAAGGCCAACTTTTCAGACCATCGTGCAACGCATTCATTAAAAGAGATCCAACCCGTGTCTGCTCAAAGCATTCAGTTGTTGTGTTACAAAATACCTGTTTATTCTGCTGGATAAATTTGGTTATAGAGCCACGCTTTTGCCACTGTCCAGTCTCTTTTTACAGTAGCAGGCGAAATTTCCAGAATGTCAGCCGTCTCTTCTATATTATACCCTGCAAAATACCGGCACTCTATCACCCTTGCCTGCCGTTCGTTAATCTTTTCAAGCCTTCCGAGAGCTTCATCAAGCGCAACGATCTCCTCCGCTTTTTCTGTTGAAAGATAGATCCCTTCATCAAATTCTGCGGGAGTTTGCTTACCGCCCCGTTTTTTCCGGTTTTTCTTTTTGGCATAGTTCACCAGAATCTGGCGCATGGCCCGTGCCGCGATGCCAAAAAAGTGATGTCGACCGTCCCATTCTCCCTTTGGGGGATGATTTATAAGTTTCATGTAAGCTTCGTGTACGAGGGCGGTGGTGTTTAGCGTGTGGCCTTTGCGCTCGTGGCGTAGTTCTCGCTGTGCCAGAACTCGCAGTTCATCATACACCAGCGGCAGTGCTTCATTGATAGATTCGGAGTTTTCCGAAAATGAGTTGAGAATTTTTGTCAGCTCTCTGCTTCGGTTTGCCATAACGCAGTATTAAAAAGCTTTTCTGAAAATCGTGGAAAAGACTTGAATGAAAGTAACCGAATTGGAGTAAAATTCGCAACTATAAGGTTTAAATGAGGGCAACTCTACTCACAAACATAAAACTTTTCATCAAGCAAGATCTTTTTGAGCTGATTTAATCAGAATAAATGCATAAGAGAGTAAGACAACATCTAATGACTAACAAAATCAGAATATTGATGCAGATGAATAAAACCTCTCTTTTCTATGGTAATAAACTTCACTCAAAAATAATTGGATATGCCTTATTAATAGTTGTGTTTGCAACACTTGCAATAAGTTGCAGCAGTAATACTACAGGTGAGGAACCAGAAGATGAGGGTCCAGGTGAGATCCCTGAAAGTGGCCTGTTTTTAAGTGTTGGCGGCGATACAAACGGCCTGCATGTTGTTGATACGGAGACTGCTGAAGCATTCAGGGTTGGTGACGGCAAAACCGGTGCTGAAGAGGTAAGTGTGGGTTTAGCGGCTGTAAGGGCAGGAGAACCGTTGATCGGTTCAAATAGATTTGCACTGCACAGAATCGCTCCTGATGGAAGCAGCGCCTCAGTAATCGGTGACCCCTCCGGACAGGCGTTTACCGAGGGCCTGGCTTATGACCCAGAAGATAAAATTCTGTATGCAAGCTCAAACGGGTTTTTGCATATCAGGAATCCGAATACGGGGGAAACGATTGAAACGGTTTTAAGCCCGCCAAATCAACCCGATATAGAGGGGCTGGCACTCGACGCAAGAAACCGGATTCTGTACGGACTGGCCAGGGGATCTGAATCACAACCTCAATTCCGGCGCGAACTCTATGCTCTGGATGTGAGCCAGCCCTCGAATCAGTGGGTTTGGGAAAGTATCGGTGATACCGGTGGTTTATGGGCTGGGGCCGGACTTGCGTTTAACGGGTCCGAAAACATGCTTTATGCAACCGGCCGTATGGGTGATTCAAGCGCACTTTACAGAATTGACCCCGAAACCGGTGAAACAACCCGCCTCGGAGATACAGGACTGGCATCGGCTGCAGGAGGGCTGGCGTGGGTAAGTGCAGGATCTGCAAAAGATTTTACTTTTTGAGCTATTTCGAAAGCTTTTATTGCATGTAGGAATAACACTGGCAAAACAGGGTATGTCGGGGGGAGTGCCTGTTACAATTTTAATATAATCGTCATGAATAAATTTCTACATGTTTTTTTGATCCAATTCATTTTACTGTTTTTTGGTTTTGCAGCTTCAACTATTGTTGCACAGACATTCGCACCCTTCATTACCACCTGGAAAACCGATAACCCCGGTGCATCCAACGATCAGTCCATTCGTATTCCGATGATTGGAAACGGCTACGATTTTAACGTAGACTGGGGCGATGGAACAGTGATGAGGACTACAACACGAATCCCGGCGATGATATTGAACATTTTCTTGAACACACCTATACATCCGCAGGAGAATATGAAGTAAAAATTACCGGCGATTTTCCACGGATCTACCTTAATAACGAAGGAGACAAAGAGAAGCTTCTTACCATTGAACAGTGGGGGGATATCGCCTGGACATCGATGAATTCTGCATTCATGGGGGCTACCAATTTGACATACAATGCCACTGATACTCCCGATTTATCAGCTGTAACTGATATGCTTGATATGTTCTTCGGAGCCTCAACCTTCGACGGGGATTTAAACGGATGGGATGTGAGTGGTGTGACTAACATGGAAAGTGTATTTCAAAGAGCAAGGTCCTTTACAGGAGATCTGAATAATTGGGATGTTAGCAGTGTCACAAACATGAGGCGAATGTTTGACAATGCCAGCGCCTTTAATGGAGATATCAGTAGCTGGAATGTGAGCAATGTAATCGAAATGGATCTAATGTTCAGATTTGCTGACTCCTTTAACGGAGATCTAAGCAATTGGAAAGTAGGCAGTGTGACTGATATGGGATTTATGTTCTCTTATGCATCTTCCTTTAACAGGGATCTGAGTAACTGGGATGTAAGTAGCGTTACCGATATGAGTGGCATGTTTTCAAATGCTTCATCATTTAATCGTGATCTGAGTAGCTGGAATGTGAGTAATGTGACGCTAATGGGTGGAATGTTTGATGACTCCGGCCTCTCCACAGAAAACTACGATGACTACACTGACCGGCTGGGCTGTCTCAAATCGGTGCAAAGCGAAGTGACATCTGGGTGCAGACGGCCTTACCTACTGTGAACGGCGAAGTCGGCCCGGCAGTCCCTGATGGATTGATGATAACTGGACCATAACAGGTGATGCCTTGGCAGAGGATTGCGGAGAGTTCCGTCCATTTATCACCACCTGGAAAACAGATAACGATGGTGCCTCAAACGATAATCAAATCACAATCCCCACCGAAGGCGGCGGATACGAGTATGACGTCTACTGGGAGGATACGACCGACTCATCAATAAACGGTACGGAAACGGGCAACACGGGTGATCTGACCATCACGTTCCCCTCGGCAAGTACATACCGGGTGGAGATAACAGGCGATTTTCCACGGATCTTTATCAATGATGAGGGTGATAAAGAGAAGATTCTTACCATCGAGCAGTGGGGAGATGTTGCCTGGAATTCGATGGAAGATGCATTTTTTGGAGCCTCGAATTTAACGTATAACGCCACAGATGCGCCGAATTTATCTCTCGTTACCAATTTATCCTCCATGTTTTCAGTGTTCCCTGCTGGCAGCTCCTTCAATGGAGACCTGAGTAATTGGAATGTCAGTACCGTGACCGACATGTCAGCTATGTTCTCAGGGGCAACCACCTTCAACGGAAATGTAGGAACCTGGGATGTGAGTAGCGTAACGGATATGTCATTTATGTTCAACAACGCTTCCTCCTTTAACGGGGATCTGAGTGAATGGGATGTGGGCAAAGTGACCAATATGAGAAACATGTTTGCCGGGGCCAGCTCCTTCAACAAAGACGTGAGTGTTTGGGATGTGCAGAGTGTCACGAATATGAGGCGTATGTTCCTATCTGCAAGTTCATTCAATGGGGATTTAAGCGATTGGGACGTTAGCAGTGTGGAAAGTATGTATGCGATGTTTGCTGAGGCCAGCTCCTTCAATAGCGATCTGAGCGACTGGGATGTGAGCAGTGTTCGGAGTATGGTCTTTTTGTTTTCGGGTGCTTCTTCATTCAATGAGGACCTGGGGAATTGGGATATCAGCGGTATTACGAATTCCAACGCAAACGTAGGTATGAACTCTATGTTTGACAATTCCGGACTCTCGACAGAAAACTACGACAACACGTTGATTGGCTGGGAAGCTCAATCCGTTCAAAATGATATAGAATTGGGAGCAGCCGGACTCACATACTGTAGTGGCCAGGCTGCCCGACAGGCGTTAATCGACGACCACAACTGGACCATCAATGACGATGCCCTGGCAGAAAGCTGCGGTGAATTTCGTCCTTTCATCACCACCTGGAAAACCGATAAACCGGGTGATTCAAACGACGATCAAATAGAGATTCCTTCTTTACAATCACGTGGTTATGAGTACGATTATGACGTTTATTGGGAGAAAATAGCGGCACCCCTCGATAAACGGAACGGAAATGGACAATCGAGGTGATCTGACCATCACATTCCCATCGGAAGGCACCTACCGGGTGGAGATTTCGGGTATTTTTCCCAGAATCTATTTCAATAATGAAGAGGATAAGGAGAAAATCCTCACCATCGAACAGTGGGGTGATGTAGCCTGGGAAAGCATGGAGAATGCTTTTTACGGTGCCGCCAATTTAACATATAACGCATCCGATATACCTGATCTTTCTAAGGTTACCACCTTACAGAACATGTTCCGTGAAGCTTTACAATTCAATGGAGAAATTGGTGGCTGGAATACCACCAATGTGACGGACATGAGAGGAATGTTTAAAGGTGCAATGTCTTTTAATCAGGATATCTCCGGATGGAATGTCTCTAATGTTGAGACCATGAATGGATTATTCCATGGCGCGAGTTCCTTTAATCAAGATTTAAATAACTGGAATACCGGCAACGTCAGCTCTATGCATTTGATGTTTGGAGGTGCCTTAAAATTTGATGGAGATTTGAGCAACTGGGATGTGAGCAGCGTAACCGATATGGGTCAAATGTTTAGTGGCGCTACCTCCTTTAACCGTGATATTGGCACCTGGGACGTGTCTAATGTAGAGACGTTGTGGTTTATGTTTCAAAACGCGAGCTCCTTTAATCAGGATATCGGCGGCTGGATCACTGAAAATGTTACGGATATGGGAGCAATGTTTTTCAATGCTACTGCCTTTGATCAGGATATCAGCGATTGGAATACCGAAAACGTTACAGAGATGAGATGGATGTTCAAAAATGCGTCAGCTTTCAATCAGGACATCGGGAGCTGGGATACGGGCAACGTCGGGAATATGGTAGAGATGTTTAAAGGCGCAGAATCATTCAATCAGGATTTGGGGAATTGGGATATTAGCGGCGTTAACTCTTCCAAGGTGTTCAAAGGCATGACAGAAATGTTTGATAATTCTGGCCTCTCCACAGAAAACTACGATGCCACGCTTACCGGCTGGGAATCTCAGGCCGTTCAAAATGATATGATATTAGGAGCTGATGGTCTTACCTATTGTAATGGAAAAGATGCCCGTGAGGCATTGATCGATGACCATAACTGGACCATTAATGATGATGGTCTTGCTGCCGGCTGTACACTCGCCTGAAGGAGAAGACCAGCGAATCTTCGTGAGCAATGCTGAAGATTATAACTTATCGAAGAGTGATTTTGGAATATCGAACAATGATTTCTCCATCAAAATAGTATCTCTGCCGGACGAGGGAGATCTGGAGCTGGACGGTGATCCGGTCAGCGTGAATGATCTGATTCCAGTCAGCGACATCAACAACGACCTGCTCACGTGGAACCCACCTTCGGATGCGTACGGATACAACTTTACCTCGTTCGACTTCACTATTGTGGATGACAGCGATGTGGAAAGCGAAGAATCCTACACGCTGACCATCGATTTGGGAACCATCTTCGCAGAACTGTTAGGCAGCGAAGGCTGGCGGTTTATGAGCAATCCCTCGGACGGGGATTCTTATTTCGACCTGTTTTCGGGCATTACGGTAGAAACTGGTCCGCCACCCTCGCAAACGCTGTACGAGCTGGATCAGGACAATTATGAATGGGATCCGGTTGAATCGGATAGCAATGAACCGGGCGTGGGAACACCGTTTATTGTGTACGTGCTGGACGAAGACCTGCCCGAAACGGTAGAATCGGATGATAACTGGAACGATCTGGACGGCAGCCACAGCTTCATCGGCCTGGATTATGATGGAGACGGAACCTCGCCCAATCCCGGCAATTTCTACCTGCTGGGCAATCCGCACCCGATTGCTCTGGATTTCTGTGAGTTTATTGAGACAGACATGGCCACCTCGGTCTATTTCTGGGACCCGGACGCAAACGGCACAACTGATCCGGATACCAACGTGGGCAACGGCGATTACATCGACCTGAACTGCGCGGCACCTGAAGATGTGCTGATCGCCCCGTTCCAGTCATTCTGGGTGCGAACAACGGGAAACAGCCCGGAATTGGAAATACCCGAGGCAGCGTATCTTGAAGGCACTGAAGATGGATATTTTAAAGAGATAGAAAGATCCGCGAAGTCTGGGGAAGACTTCGCGGATCTGGATCAGGGCAACGACCAGCCGTCAGACCGCTCCAAGCGGTCAGACGGCTTGATTGACGGCTACATCGTCACTCTCCAGACCACCAGCCAGAACGAGGCATTTACCGGTACCACCCGTTTAATGTTTTCCGATGATGCAACGGCAGGTCTCGACCGGTTTGATGCACCCAAGCTCAGCGCCGAAGGGCTGGCCATCCGCTGGCTCTCCTTCCACTCGATGGATGCAGACGGACGAACCTACGCATTCCAGAGCCTGCCGGCTTCGAATCTTATTGAGGAAAAAGTCAGAATCCCGCTGGATATCCAAACCACAGAGTCAGGCCGGTTTACCCTGGACTGGACTCTTCCGGAATCTCACATTTTCAACGGGAGCTATTTTCTACGGGATAATGAGACCGGTGAGGTAATTGAACTGAGGGATGGGGTCAACGTACAGTTTTGAGATCTACAGGTCAGATCAAAGATCCGCGAAGTCTTTAGGAGACTTCGCGGATCTGGGAATGGCAGTAAGCCAGCAGTCAGACCTGACAGATGCTGTCGGGGCAGACGGCTCCGTTGCCCGCTTCGAACTGCTGATTGCCGCCACCGGCGTGGACGGCCTGACCGAACTCGGCGCGATTCCAGATGACTTCACCCTGGCCCAGAACTACCCGAACCCGTTCAACCCTACTACAGTGATCAGTTACCAGTTACCCGTGAGAAGTGAGGTGCGCCTTGAAGTGTATGATATGCTTGGGCGCAATGTTGCAACGCTGGTGAATGGCCAAGTCTCGGCCGGGCGGCATACCATAAACTTTGATGCAAGGAATCTGTCGAGTGGAGTGTATTTGTACAGGCTTGTTGCGGGCAGCCAGATCATGACGAGGAAACTGACAATATTGAAGTAGTACTTCCCTCACCCCAATCCCTCTCCCCGCGGGAGAGGGATTGGGGTGAGGGCCTAAGAAAGAACTAAGTAAAATAAACTAACCCAAAAGACCCGTCGGGTTTGCTGTGAAAAAGTTTTGAAACGAACATAATGATAACCCTCTCAAAAAAAGGAAACCCGACGGGTCTCACGACTTGGGGAGCGAATGTAAACGGTGGTGATATAATACAAAATCAACCTGACAGCGTACGAAACAACGTGGAGTTCCTGTCAGCGTTAGCGGGAAAATACGGCAAGATCGCACGTGTAGCGACGCTTACAGGAATCCGGGAAAGGACCGGATACGCTGTCAGGTCGCTTCAATAAAACAAAACAAAGAACTAAGCAAAATAACCCAGCCCATGAAAAACAATAACAACCAACCCACCCCGGCCCCCTGGCAAAAACCGGAAATCACCACACTGTCCATCAGCGTTGGAACCCAACAAAGCGGCCCGAAAGATCCGCCGGATTATGAGTCGCAGGCTTCTTAACATAGAAAGACATTGGATGTTTCTTGCCATTTAAAAAAGTGAAAGAGGATCAATATATTTTTTCCTTTCATAGTAGCTTCCGAATAAGAAAACATCCAATGTCTCCTTACACCTCCGAAGGACTCACACCAAACTCTTTCTTAAAGCTGGTAGAAAAGTAATTCGGATCGGGAAAACCAACAGCTGTAGCTGCTTCTTGGACGCTAAAGTTCTGTTCTTTGATTAATTTCCTGGCTTCATCAAGGCGTAATTTTTTAATGAATGCATTCAGGGAGGTATCGCAAACTTCTTTCCAGTCTGCGTATAATTTCGAGCGGCTTACAAAAAGTGCATCAGCCAGTAATTCTACACTTAAGGCCTGGTTTGCCAATTGCCGGTATACAATTTCCCGAACTTCCTTTACGAGTTCATCCTCTCCATCTTCTTCGTGCAGCTGGTTGCCTTTTAAAATGCTTTCTCTTCGTAATACTGCCTCAATTTGAGATAACAAGAGTTTACTTTTAATCGGCTTCGTCAGGTAAACATCCGCACCGGAGGAGAGCCCGGCTTCTTTGTCCGTGTCAAGGTTTTTTGCAGATAAGAAAATCACCGGCAATTTCTTGTATTCTTCCTGTTTCCGCAGGTTATTCACAAACTCCAGGCCATTCATTTTCGGCATCATTACATCCGATATCACGAGGTCCACTTTTTCTTCTTGCAATAACTCAAGTGCTTCCGTTCCCTCACGTGCAACGGTTACTTGATACTCTTCAGATAAAACAGATTGAAGGTAATTCCTGAAATCGTCGTTGTCCTCAACCAAAAGCAGGTGTTCTTTTTTTGATGAGATTCCATGTTGGTTGATAGACAGATCCTTGTCTGTTTCTTTCTTCTTTTGTTCCACAGGGCGTGATACAGGGAAATGAATAATGGTATCTGAATCTCTTAAATGCGAGTATCCCTTCTTCATAGTTACGATAAATTCCGCACCTTCGCCTTTATTTGAGACAACTCGAACCTCTCCCCCCATACGATCCACCAACCCTTTTACGAGGTACAGCCCAATGCCCGTTCCTTCAGCAGAGTAGGCGCCCTCAGCCTGGTACAAATAATCGAATACTTTTTCGGCCTCCTCTTTATCAATCCCCACTCCCTCGTCTTTAATCCTCAAAGCTACAGAATCACCCAGGTTCGATAGGTTGACCTGAATGGTGGATTTCCGTGGTGAAAACTTAATAGCATTGCTCATCAAATTGATGATAATTCGCTCCCAGGCATCAGTATCCAGGTAAATTTTTTCATCAATCTTATCTGATTCAAAGCTTAGTGTAATCTCTTTCTGATCAAGACTCGACTGAAACTGCCCTAAAAGTTGTCCGGTGAGTTCCGCAATATCCACGGGTTTGAAAGTGAGCGAGAGCTTGTCTGCGTTCAGCTTACTCACTCCCAGGATTTGATCGACCAGGTTTTGCAGTCGGTCGCTGTTTCGTTTCATGAGTTGAAGCCGTTCCTTCGTATTTTTCTCAGACAGCTCTATTCCGTCTTCCAGGAGATCATCCAGCGGACTGGCAATGAGAGATAATGGCGTTTTAAGTTCGTGGGTAATCCCTGAAAAGAAACGGGATTTCTGTTCAGCGGCTTCCTGCAATTCTTGTGTCTGTTGACTGACCCTGGTTTGAAGCTCCCTTTCACGCCTCTTCAATAAACGCGTGCGATAGCGGATTCCGCCATACATACTACAAAGGCCAAGAAGAATCATAATTCCATAAAACCAATTGGTTTCATAAAAATAGTATGGAATGAAGATGTCTATGGTGGCAGTTTTTATCTCTTCCTGTTCATTGGGTTGATACGCCTCCAGATGAAACGTGTGCCAGCCCGGCGGCACATTTGTAAATGCAGCCTCCCGAATATCATTGGATATTTCCCATTCACTTTGTACATCATCTAATTTGTATCGAAAAATTGTGCGCTCAGGAGACACCAGATTCGGAGCTGTAAATTTAATGCGAATATTTCGTTCGGACTTTGGCAGTGAAACCTCAGCATATTGGTCGGCATGGATTGTACTATCGGCAAATGCAATATTTTCAATTACAGGTTTGATAGTCTGCCCCGATCCTTGCTTCTTCTAATCGTGATAAATGAAAGACAGTCAATCCCCGCTGATTCGGAAAGATGATCTGCTGCTGATCGTTTGAAATGAATCCGGCTGTCTGTACACCACCGTTCGCCTCCCGGTTGACCATTCCGTCATTTTCGTTGAATCCCATCACCGGCAGGTTTTCCAAATTACCATCTGCATAATCATTCAAACCCCGAAGAGGTATAGCCATGATTCCGCCGTTTGAACTAATCCACAGCCTGCCCTCCGTATCCTCTATAATCCTGTGCAGCGAGTTGTGAATCAGGCCGTCTTGTTCCATCACTCTTGTAAACTCGGTGGGAACCGCATTCGAATTCAGAACAATGCGGTTTAAACCGAGATCTTCGGTTGCGACCCAGATCGTATCCTCAGACTGCACAAAAATATCGCGGATAAAATTACTTTGAAGGCCGCTGTTTTCAACCCTGTAATTTCGGGCCACTCTATCCTTCAATATGGTGAGCCCATATCCAAATGAACCGGTAAACAGAGTGCCCCGATGGTTTTCACGAATGACCCGTACATGTTGGAATGGATTTTCTGATGCGCTTTCGAAATCGTTAAACAAGCTAAAATCACCGTTTTGATACGATACCATCCGATCAGAAGTGCCTAACAGGAATCCATCATTGTATTCGTGCATGGCCTCTACCGTAATTTCTGGGCCGGTCACGGATTCCAACCCATCCAGTTTCCGCCAGCTGTCATTTTCATATGTCCATAATCCTTGATGTGTTATACTTGCGTAAAGAGTACCGTCTGAATCTTCAAAAAGAAATCGGGAATTATTTGCCAGTAAAGGACTGCTTTGGGAATTCCAGTTTTGGTATCCGTTATTTGTGATTCTGTAAATTCCGTTATGAAAACTACCGGCCCAAATAGCTCCGTCATCTGTTTGAATGACGGGATAAATATTCTCAAACCCGGGTATTTGATCAGATGTGATATTCGACGATATACTTTTTCGGATTTGATACACTCCGTTATAAAGAGTAGAGACCCATAATGAGCCGGAACGGTCTAAAAAACCCGAAATGATATCATCTGTTGTTAATACGGTTTGGTTGTTTATACGTACATTGCTGAACTTGATCAATATCTCTTCTTCATTTTTTCCTTCATAAATAAGATTTGTTCTCTCTGTTGTAGCGTTAAAAGCAGGGCCGTAAATATTCACTGATCCGGATGAAGGATTATATTTAAAAAACCCTTCTGAACTATTGATCAGCATAGATTGATCCGGCATTTGGTGCACCCCCCATACATGGCTTGGGTCTTGGTCCAGATTGAAACGAAAATCAATTCGATCCTCATCTATTGAGTATCTGAAAGTACCACCGTTTCCGGAAATCCACAGATAACCATCATCTTCTTTAATGTCTGTAACCGACCGAAAAGAAA
Organism: Balneolaceae bacterium; assembly: GCA_034521495.1. Taxonomy (NCBI): domain Bacteria; kingdom Pseudomonadati; phylum Balneolota; class Balneolia; order Balneolales; family Balneolaceae; species Balneolaceae bacterium. Next base: position 226,822 of record JAXHMK010000004.1, on the reverse strand, counting down.
TCGGGAATTCGTTTGGTTCAAGAAGTTGTATAGCATTGCCATTCTTCAAATGAATAAGTCCATTTTCATTCACAATCATTAAGGTCTGATTGCTCGTCCACCCCAAGGCCCAGCTATCGGATTGCAAAAGTGGTTGATCCAAAAACACGAACTGATTAGTAGCCCTGTTGAACTCTGCAGGTCCTGAGTCGGTAGCAATCCAAATATCTTCTTTTTCCTGAAGATGCAATTCAACAGCTACGGTACTGCGTCCATTTTGGATGGCTGGATAATTCTGAAATGTAGAGCCGGTTTTGTGAGTCAAAGAACCATCAGGATGTAAAAGCCAGAGTTCATCATGTACAGAAACATAGATCATTTCTGAAATTCGGTTCGAAGAAAGCCCCGGGGTGTTGCCGGAATTGTAAACCACAAATTCATATCCATCAAACTGGGCAAGACCATCCGTTGTGGCAAAATAGAGGTAGCCGTTTGCATCCTGTGCCATTCTGTTGACGGAATTAACAGGTAACCCATCCTCAACTGTGTAGTTTTGAATGATATATTCCTGTCCTGCTGGAAGAACAAACTGCTGTAGGAAAAGTACAAGAGTCAAGAACAACAGATTCATAGGAAACGTCGAAATTAGCCTTCATGATGTAGATTTTGGATGATATTAAAGATATTCTGGACACTTTCAAAGAGAGCTTTTCAGAATAGACCGAGACATCTCTTTCCAGTGATTAACCACATTACCATTGGATTTCTCCACTCCGCTGCGCTCCGGTCGAAATGACAACGGTGCCATTGGGCCATCGCGGCGTATCAAATATGCATCTTGAATCCAGTTTTGTCCAACGCCGCTGCCAGTAGAATCGCCAAAGAACCGGCGTAATTGGAAATGGAATTGTGGCAGTGAACCTGAAACGCCGGGTGTTTACACAAGGCCGCCCGTTATTTCGAGACTACCGAACTTCGCCGTACTGCGTTGCACACTATTGTAGTTGATACATTCGACATGTATCAAGTTTTATGGAGTCTTTATGAGTCGTGGAGTCATGATAGCCTATATCAGTGAGATCCCTCCATGCGTTCGCTCCGCTCTCTCAGTCGGGATGACACAACAGGGGGGTGAGGAAGCGGCGGGCATAGAGGGCCGTGTTTGAAAAAACCTCATGTACTGCCCGCCGCCGATACCCACCACACCCTTGTCATCCCGACCGAAAACCCCGACTGCGATTTTCCTGTCGGGGTTGCATGGAGGATCTCATGAAAACTATTTATCATCCAGTTGAAGTACTATAAAGCAACTTGTGTCCACACGATATGTGCATTTCGGAGCGAATCGAGACATCTCCTCGTCATGCGTCTGCCTGTATGTAGCAGGCACACCAAAACCACAGATTATCCCGAAAACAGCCATTATTCCACACTTTTTGGACGTTTTCAAAGATATTCTGGACACGTTCAAAGACTGCTCTTTCTATTTTTTGAGTGAATCAACATCACAACTCTACCCACTCGGTACAACAACACACAGCAGGTATGACTATGGCATCATCAATGAATTCATTATCACAACTGGTTTTCACATCGCATTAAAACAGATTGAGGAACAATGGTTTGGCGCGTCTTTGGACTCCTTCATGCTTTCACTTCTGCAGGCGCCACCGCACAGGCCCAGTTTGCCGGTGGAGACGGTTCTTCGGGAGATCCGTATCAAATCGACAGTGCGGAAGGATTAAATGAGATCCGAAACGATCATGGACGCCCACTACATCCTGGTTGCCGATATCGACTTAACCACCGCCACCGGCGACCCCTCAGGAGCCTACTGGAACGGCGGGGATGGCTGGGATCCTATAGCTACGTACAATAGTCGATTCAAAGGTAGTTTTAATGGGAATGGACATACTATTACCGGGTTGTTTATAGATCGCAGAGATGAAAATTATATCGGATTGTTCGGAGCGATTGATGCGGGCGTAGAGCTCAGCAATATAGGTATGGTAGCTGTAGACCTGACCGGCGATCGATATGCAGGTGGCCTGGTGGGCGTTTCTATTGGTGAAGTCATGAACAGCTACGCCACAGGTAACGTGAAAGGTAATTTCATTGTCGGTGGCCTGGTGGGTCAAAATTTAAATGGCGACATCACGGGTAGCTATGCCACGGCTAATGTGAATATCAGCGGAAATACGGCCGGTGGTCTGGTGGGGTTAAATGATGGTAGCATATCCAATAGTCATGCTACGGGTAGTGTGAATGGAGCCTTCAACATCAGCGGTTTGGTGGGGACAAATGGTGGTATCATATCCAATACTTATGCTACGGGTAATGTGAGTGGAACAGGTTTAATCGGTGGCTTGGTGGGTTCAATTGAGCCTGGTAACACAATCACCAACAGCTACTGGAATACCGAAACCAGTGGTACTAACACTGGCGCTGGAGAAGGAGACGCTTCAGGAACTACTGGCCTTACCAGTACCCAGATGCGACAGGAGGCCTCGTTTACCGATTTCGATTTTACAGATACCTGGCAGATTGAATCCGGCATGTACACCTCTTATCCATACCTGCAGGAGATAACCTACGACGAACCGGGAGCCGAGCCGGAAGTCAATCCCATTCCCGGCTTGTTTAGAATTTTTCCCGATGAGAATAACGTACTGTTTGTCGACCAAAACGTAGATGGCGGCGACGGGAGCGGTAACTCCTGGGAGAACGCCATTCCCGAACTGCGTGATGCGCTGAGCTGGGCAGGTGAAAACTGGGACGGGGATACCGACGGCACACTGCAAATCTGGGTGGCGGATGGATTGTACGTTCCCACCAGCGATGATACCGACCGCGGGGCCACTTTCCTGTTGGTAAACAATGTAGAAATATATGGCGGGTTTGATGGTGGAGAATCCAGTCTTTCTGGGCGTGATTGGGAAACAAACGAAACCATCCTCAGCGGGGATATTGACGGGAATGACAACCCGTTTGCCCCGGATACCGACAGTGACAACTATTCAGAAACCCTGTCCCAAACCGACCACATTCAAGGTACCAACAGTTATCATGTGGTCACCGGTAGTGGGACTGGCAATACAGCCCTGTTGGATGGATTTACTATCACAGCCGGTAACACTTATAATGCAAGTGCCCCTCATCAGAACGGCGGCGGAATATATAACGAAAATGGCAATCCCACCCTTAAAAATCTCGTCATTGAAGGTAACCGGGCACTTTTAGTCGGTGGGGGGATATTTAATACAGAAAACAGTTTTCTAACACTGAATAATGTAGTTCTGGCACATAACACCGCATTTTTTGGAGGTGGAATGGCTAACGACAACAGCCGTTCCACCTTGGTCAATGTACGTATGGAATCCAACAGTGCATATGCTGAGGGCGGGGCCATAAGCGGAGGTTTAAACGGTTCTCTCTTAATCATAAATGCTGTTTTTGTTGATAACAGCGCATTAGGCAGTGGAGCCGCCGGCGGTGCCCTGTCTATCGGAGATAGTGATGTTATATTAATTAATGCAACGGTCGTTAATAATAGTGCAGAGAATGGGATAGGGGGTGCAATTTTTAGCAATGGCGATATGAGGATTGTAAATTCAATCTTTTGGGGAAATTCGGCAGAAGATGAAGCGAATGAATTTTTCAACGGTGAAGATGCAACAACCGATATCAAAAATTCTATCCTGAATGTTGGGGGGGCGGATGATGTCGTTAGAGAGGGCACTTTGGTTTGTAATAGTTGTTCAGACCTTGATCCAATCTTTGCTGATCCCGTCAACGGCGACTATACTCTGCAACATGTTAGTCCGGCCATCAACGCGGGAACCAACGCTCCCTACGAGTCCGGCGGGGATGCTGAAGGAATGACCACCGACTTTGCCGGCAACGACCGTATCTACGATGGCGGAACGGTTGATATGGGCGCCTACGAATTCCAGGGCGAGCCCCTTTTACCGCCGGACCCAATTGTATTAACTGCACCGGAAGATGAAGCTGTGAACGTAAGTCTTTCTCCTGAGTTTACCTGGGAGCCTGATGAAACAGTTACGAACTACCGCTTGATCATTTCTGAGAATAATGATTTTTCTGATTTTTTAATTGATGAGTCTGACAACGTAAACAATACCTATGAGCCGCCAAACAATCTGGAAAATTCTACGACCTATTACTGGAAGGTTCAGGGATTGAATGAAGCGGGAAGCGGAGAATGGAGCGAGGTTTTTAGTTTTTCCACGATTCCCGAAAGCTCTGAGATTGTGATTCTGACCGATCCGGCTGATGAAGCTGAGGACGTTCCGTTGAGGCCACTCTTTGAATGGAACCAGGCCGATGGAGCCGATACCTACGACCTGGTCGTATCGCCCAACGGCGATTTTTCCGATCCCGTGATTAACGAAAGTGAAATTACAGATACCGAATTTCAAACGACTACAGAACTGGACTTCTCAACGATGTATTACTGGCGCGTACGCGGCGTAAATACGGGTGGCGCGGGAGACTGGAGTGAAACCTTCAGTTTTACCACCCTGGATCAACCAGAAGCGTCTGATAACCGCATTCTGGTTGCGAATAACCAATCCTACACATTCAGTCCCGCCGATTTTGGAGTAACGGACAACAATTACATTGTGATTATCGAGGACATGAGCGGGTTCAATGGAGTTCTGGAACTGGACGGCGGTGAGGTGTCCACAAGCGATGAAATTTCCGTCGGCAATATTGATAATGAACAATTGATTTACACGCCATCTTCAGAAGAGTACGGGTATGGCTACGACAGTTTCCAGTTTTCCATCAAAGATGCCGGTGGAAACACCAGCGAAGACTCCTACACGATGAGCCTGGATGTAGCCGCTACAAGTGTCAATTTAAGCTACGAGGGAGAGGGCTGGAGATTTTTGAGCTCGCCGGCGGACGGAGAAACCGTAGGAGATCTTTTTGAGCCGATCTGGACGCAGGGATTTCCCGGTTCAGACAGCCCGGGAGCGGACTTTGCCAATATTCAAACAGCTAAACCAGGAAGAGTATGTGTGGGAGCCGGTGGAAAATGATGATGCTGAATTGAATACTGGGGATGCAGTCATCGCGTATGTGTATGGTGACGATGACAACAACGGTTCGGATGATGGATTCCCCAAAACGCTGACCAGCTCCACCGGCAACTGGCTCAACCTGGATGGAAGTTATGAAGAGAGCTTTTTTTACGACCCCGATCAGCAGGAAACGGAAGACAGTTTCTATCTGTGGGGAAATCCTTACCCGATTGCGATAGATCTGTGCGAAGCGGATCTAAACAATATTCCAAAAAACGCCTATTTCTGGAATCCGGCAGCCAACGATGGCAACGGAGATTATATGAACCTGAGCTGTGACGGCGGTGATGATGTGGTGATCGCCCCGTTCCAGTCGATCTGGCTGCGGCTCACGGATGCAAATAACAGCATGGAACTTCCGGCCGGTACGTATGTGGAAGCGGATGTAAACGGATACTTTAAAGACGACGAGCCGTCAGACCGCTTCCTGATCACGATGAATGTGAACAGCGAAGATCAGCAGAAAACATCCTTCACCAACACTACCCGTATTCTGTTTGATGATGAAGCCTCCACAGGGTCCGATTTGATCGATGCTCCGAAACTAAGTTCAGCAGGCCTGGCACAGAACTATCTGTCGTTTTACTCTCTGGATGAGGAAAACAATCCCTACGCATTGCAGGCTCTTCCCACAGCGATGGACGAGAAAATCAGAATCCCGCTGGACATCCAAACCACCGAGTCCGGCAGGTTTACGATGGACTGGAATCTCCCCGAATCGCATACCTTCATCGGCAGTTACTTTCTGCGGGATAATGAAACAGGTGAAGTGATGGAGCTTAGGGAAGGGTCAACGTACAGTTTTGAGATTAATCCAGAGCAAACCTCCAAGGTTTTGGAAACCTTGGAGGTTTCAGGCGAAGAAAGATCCGCGAAGTCTTTAGAAGACTTCGCGGATCTGGACGTGGCAGCAAGCCAGCCGTCAGAACGCTTGGAGCGGTCAGACGGCTCCACTCCTCGTTTCGAACTGTTAATTGCATCTGTTGGCGTAGACGGTTTAACCGAACTCGGCGCCACACCCGATAACTTCACCCTGGCGCAGAACTACCCGAACCCGTTCAACCCTACAACAGTGATCAGTTATCAATTACCCGTGAGCAGTGAGGTTCGGCTTGAAGTCTATGATATGCTTGGACGGAATGTAGCCACACTGGTGAATGAACAAGTATCGGCCGGCCGGCACACCGTTAACTTTGATGCGAGGAATTTGTCAAGCGGGGTGTATTTGTACAGACTGGTAGCTGGCAGCCAAATTATGACGAGGAAACTGACAATACTAAAATAACATCGACCCCAAAAAGACCCGTCGGGTTTGCTGTGGAAAAGTTTTGAGACGAACATAATGATAACCTTCTTAAAAAAAGAAAACCCGACGGGTCTCACGACTTTGGGAGCGAATGAAAACGGTAGTGAAATAATGCAAAGCCAACCTGACAGCGCACGAAACAACGTGGAGTTCCTGTCAGCGTTAGCGGAGAAATGCAGCAAGTCTGCATGCTGTCGCGACGCTTACAGGAATCCGGGAAAGCACCGGATACGCTGTCAGGTCGCTTGAATGAAACCGAAATTCTTTAAATAAAACAACCAATAGATATGAAAAATCAATCCAACTCACGTAAAATCTGGAAAAAACCCGAGCTCAAAACCTTGTCTATCAGCCGCGATACAGCGCAGGGGCCGGATCCTCAAAATCCTCCCGAAGCGGGACAACAATCGTAAGGTATTAAAAGATTGACATCAAGAGCTTCAATAATATTTAGAGAGAGAAAATAATCTGAGCTTTTTCAGGGGCAGTTGTTGCATGATATGGTAAGAAACTGGTTCTACAGCCGGTTTTGGTCTCATGTTATCAACATCTAAAAAGCATCTAATCCTCATGAAAAAATTGTTCAAACTATTCCTGTCTATTATTCTATTAATCTTTGTTATATGGCTGCCCCAGTGACTCTGGTTCCGGTGGTGAAAATCTGTTTGAAGTTGGCTTTGAGACGTTCGTACCGGTTAATGAAAATTCAGATGGAACGTATAACATATCGAATGGAGGCTTTCGGGCTTATTTTAATCCACAGTCCGGTGCCTCTTCGTATGAACTTACAGTTATCAGAGACGATGGATCAAGAGGAAATACCGTAAATAGAACGCCAGATCAGCTCGCCAAAGAAGATGGCCAACTAAAATATCAGGTGGTAATCGGTTCTCCCACATACTACATCAGTGTAAATGAAGCGAGAAAAGATGAGGCGGTTGAGTTCTTTATGAATCAACTGGAAGATGTAAGAGAGAATTATGCGAAGCTGGAAGTGAAAGTAGTTGAATAAGAATTGATCAAGAGAACACACTTCTCCGGCATTTTTCAAACTTTCAAATCCAAAAAAAATAAGCTCACGGAATATCCTGAAAGTCTTACCGGCTTATTGATTAAGCCATTTCCGGATACGATGAGCCAATTGCAGATGAATTGTTGCATCTAAAAACAGAATGTGACTCTAAATCCAAAAAACTTTTCAGTTTAAAAATCAACAAAAATTCCTATGAATCGACGAAACAAGTTACAACCCACTAAGAGAAGACAAAGGTATCACTATTTTACTGTACTGTTATTGATGTTGGTTCCAGCCGGGATAATGATTTCATGCGGTGATAGTTCGACGAATGCTGACCCTGAATTGGGATCGGTGGAAGTACAGATTGTAACAACTGGTGGTGACGAAAACCCACCCGCCTTTAGGGTGACTGTGCAGGGCAGCGGAACCAAAAATGTGGATGCCAATGACACTGGAACATTCAACAATCTGGAACCGGGAATGTATAGTGTTGAGATTTCAGACATAGCAGATCACTGTACAATGAGCAGTGAAAATCCACAATCCATAGAAATAACAGGAAGTGAAACCGCAAGTGTTAATTTTGAGATCAATTGTATTGGAATACTCAGGAATAAAATTGTTTTCACCAGGTTCGAGAACGGAGCGGCAAACCTCTACAAATCTGATCCAGATGGAGAGAACATCACCCAGATAACAGACTTTGGTGTTGGCGATTACTGGAAAGTTGCGGTTTCGCCGGATGGCATGAAGATTCTGTTTGTTTCTGAAGGAGGCGGGTTTTCAACATCCCAAATTTGGATGGTAGACGCCGATGGAGAAAATCTTGAAAATCTAACAAACGATCCTCAGCGCTTTAATGAGTTTCCCAGTTGGTCACCGGATGGATCTCAAATAGCCTATCACTCATACGTATCAAGGTGGTGAGGGAGATATATTTATTATGAATGCAGACGGAACCGAAAAAACGAATGTCACCAATTCTCCCACCGGCGAGTGGTGGCCGGATTGGTCGCCAAATGGCAATACGATTGCTTTTCATGTAGTTGAGAGTGGTATTCCCATATATATAAGTACAATAAATGTGAATGGAACAGGCCGGGCTGATTTATTGCGGGATTCTGAGGTTTTTTATGGGAACCCGTCCTGGTCGCCCGATGGCAGTAAAATTGCATTTCGCAGTAATTTGGAATCGGAAGTATCCTGGGAGATTTGCGTGGCAGATGCAGATGGTTCAAACATTGAATGCCTTACAGATGTTGCAGATAATAGTATAGAACATCGCTTCCCGAGTTGGTCGCCGGATGGCACTAAGATTGCATTCGATTCAAACAGGGATGAAGAGCCAGAATTCGTACGACGTTTTCGTGATCAACGCAAATGGCTCCGGATTAACAAATATCACAGATGATAACCAGAGTTCATCCTACTTTCCCGATTGGTCTCCGTTAGGAGAGTAAAATGAACTATTTATTTTTCAGGAACGGATTGACCGGTTTTGAAGTATGGGCACCTCCGATTAATTGCAACTGTATAAATATCAATTAGTTGCTGAGAAGTTACCCCGTATATTTACAGCAGTAAAATGATTCTACAGACATAAATAGCATCAGTCTTTATGGCACAAGAGTTATAAGCGGCAAGGAGTCGAAGGGTTATTTGGCAAACATGACCGCCTGAAATGGGCTCTCCGGTCAGGGTGGTCCCCGGGAAGGACTCAATCGGGTGCACCGGCTGAGATCGGATCCTTTCATGCCGGTTTTAGAAAAAATGTCATCGTCATGGACAGACAAACACTTATTCAGAACTCGACCGGGGCCAAGCCCCTCATTGACTTTGCCGATTGTTGAACCGTATAAGGTGATCATTGCCATCCTCGCAAGCGCCCAGTATAGCCCCGACGATTCCCCTGCAAACCGAGGTGTCAAATCCTGCCACTACGGCTACGGAGCTTTACATCGCGCGATAATCGGCGGAGTTGACGCCTGCAATCGAGGATAATGAGGTCGGTAATCGCTGCGAGTTAAATCGATTTGGGATAATCCGACGATCGCGGACGTCAGCACGGATTCTGGTCAGGAGACGGAGCTCGTTGAGTCCGTATCGAATACCGGGTAGTTATCCAGCCATCCCTTAGTTGCCCATCCGGCGTTGCAACTTGACAAATCGGATGCACAGTTTTTGCCCAAGTGCCCGTCGAGCGAAGCACACGCACGAGAAAATCGACGCCGGTACAAGCTTCCGTGATCAGCCCCCATTGCGTTAATTGGAATTGAGGCTTCCTTCTCCAACAAGAAACGCCAGATATGGCTACGCGAAAAGCGCGCTGGACAACACGACAATTTTTAAATGGGGTCGTCGAGCCATCTCTCAGATCGATTTAAGATGATTTGCAATAATCTCACGCATTTTCCCAATTGAGATGGATTGAGGCCGCTGCACTTTTGTAATAGAAACTTGCTCGCAAATAGAGCTTATTTTCTTCAAATAAGCCGCTTCCGCCTCCGGCATCGCAAACAGGTACTCTCTCCTGTAGATCTCCTGGTGCAGATAAGAAAACGCTTCTACTTTTTCTACTTTTTCAAACGAGACATCATCATCCTCAGTAACCTGCAGAATCAAAATGGAATTCAACGGGCAGGCTTCCGTTTGATTTGATTCAATCTCGAAATAATACTTTTCATCTTCGGGACGAATTTTTGTGAGGTCACTTTTCTTTTTCTTGAATTGCTGAAGGCTGTCATCCCACAATTTGATTTTACCCGTTTTTGGCCAGATATGTGGCTTCCCCTCTTCAAAAAGAATGGGTGTCACATCATCGGTTAAAAAGCCGGCACCGTTCAGACAAAAAGAGGTTGTTAATGAGGATTTTCCTGCCCCCGAATCTCCGCAGAACATCACACTTTTTTGATTGTATATGAATGAACTTCCGTGAAGAGGGAGAATCCGGCGCTGATGAAGGATTGCTCCATATACTGAGCCATTCATGTAAAGTTCAAGGGAGGCAGCATCTGCTTTTTTATCAGGAGAATATTCGATTCGTTTGCCATTGCAAGCGTAAAAGCTCCCAACATTCTTTACCGTCATCGAAAATTCGGTGGGGCTGATGCTCATCCAGCTGTTGGAGTAAGCTGGTTCCCGGATTTGACTGACAGAATCGACTTGTTGGATTTGAACGTCATCCAGTGGAAATGGGATGGTATTGCGAGATTGCTTAGTCATCGGATGAGTGTAATAGCTATGAAAATGAATAGCAAGTTGGATCACTGATTCTACTCACTACTGTAGTAACCAGGAAATTAACATAGTCTCAGGATCAATAAATCAATTTAATAACCAACTTGAGAAGAGGCCACAAAAGCACAAAAACACAAATAATTTTGTGATTTCCTGTTTTTGTGGCTACTCGATTAACTATACTTTTTTAAAGATTGTAACACTACCGTGACTGTTCACTTGTAATCTCAATAAACTCTTCATTATCCACCTGTGGGCGTCCCTCAAAGTTCGCAATGTTTACGGCGGAATTATAAATCAACTGAACGACTCTGGGAAATTTTTCGAAATCCACGTCCTCTATATGATCGGAGGGCTGATGATAATCTTCGTGAACACCTGTAAAGAAAAAGACAAACGGAACTCGCAACCGCCCAAAGTTCCAGTGGTCACTCCGCCGGTAAAACTGGTTGGGATCATTCAGGTCGTTATATCCGCGGTCCAACGTCATGTTGACACTTTTTTGATTGGCATCCTGAACCAGGCTGTCTAATTGTGATGAGATAATTTCTCCGCCAATCAGGTACACATAATCGGTATTGCCGTCTTCAATATGTTCAGGATCACTGCGGCTGATCATATCTGTGTTGAGTGCAGCAACCGTTTGCTCGATTGGAATAACGGGATGATCGGAATAGTAACGTGAACCCAGCAGCCCGGATTCCTCAGCTGAAACGTGTAAAAACAGGATACTTCGTTTGGGCTTGTAACCATCTTGAGCCGCTTCTTGAAATGTATTGGCAATGGCCATCAGTCCTGCCGTTCCGCTGCCGTTATCATCTGCCCCATTGTAGATGTAATCACCCTCTTCGTTTGGTGATCCGAGTCCAACGTGATCGTAATGGCCCATAACCACCACAACCTCATCTTTTAATTCGGGATCTGCACCCTCGAAATAGGCCAGAACGTTATTTGTCTCGATCGTTTTTTGTCCCTCATACGGGGTGTATTCCAGGTAATACGATGTTTTTTCAGAACGAAAATTCTGCAGGTTTTCAACCGTATTTTGTCTAAGCTCTTCTAATCCCTGCTCATTGTCAACGTTCAAAATTTCAGCTGCAAATTCCGGGCTGATGAATGTGTAGGCATAAGGTGGTGTGTAGGAACCCCGTCCGCCGCCGCGATAGGCCAGTTCAAGATTCTCAGGTACACTGATGGTTTGAGAATTCATCGCAGCCATTTCATTGAACTCGTTTTCGGTCTGATCCGGAATCAACAAAATACCTCGGGCTCCGTAGTCCCGGATAAGTGTGATAAGCCGATCTCTGCCTGTGTAATTTGTGCTGACCAACGTATCATCATCTACAACATAGGGGATCTGTTCAAAAATTAAGACCCAATTATTGGCGATGGCATCTCCATCCAGGTTTCTTACGCCGTTCAAAGAGTCATCTACGCCAAATCCCCCAAATACTATATCTCCTTCAATAGGCCCGGCCCCACCGATACCCCGTACAAATTCAGTGTTGGAATTTTTGACTTCCACACTCTGGTTGACAAACAATGTGTCGCCGCTATCTGCCCGATATGTATTATATACGAGGCTGTCAGTAACCGTGGCGTTTAATTCAAAGGGCTGAAAATAGGTGCCATCTTCTCCTTTGGGCTGTAAACTTGATAGATTGATAAAATTCAGCAAGATAATCAGCTGCTTTCTCTAAACCGGGTGTTCCTGTATCGCGCCCTCCAAGGCTATCGTGGGCCAGAACGCTTAAATGCTTTTTCAGAAAATCTGCTGTAATCGACTCAGAATAACGGGTAAGTTCTTCTGTGTCTGTTGAGTAGGTTTGAGCAGTTGTAAAAGTTGGAATTGTAATGAGAATAGACAGGGATAAAAATAAATACTTCATGCTGATTCGCTAACATTGTTGCCCTCACCGATAATTTCATCCACCGGTTTCAGGTCGATAAAAAATTGGGTAGGATCATCGTTTTCAATAAACAGGTTTATTTGTTGTTCTTTGAGCATTTCAAGAATAGCAAGAAATGTGACCACTACAACCGACTTGTTGTTTAATTCTAAACAGATCTCAATAAATGAACGACGTCCATGTTCCTGCAGTGTTTGCAACACATATTCTTCCTGCTCCTCTACTGTAACGCTAACTTTCTCTACTTTATGATAGGTGTGCTGGCGTTTAATATCTGCTAAAACTTTTCGGAAGGCTCCCATCAAATCAAAAAGGGTAACATCTTTGAGAGCTTCGCCAGTAGCTTGTTTTTCCACCTCATCTGCTTTGGGATATCCACGGTAATACTTTTTCTGAGTTTCTTCGTCGATGATGGTCATCTTCTCCGCCATCTCCTTATACCGCTTGTATTCCAGCAGTTTCTGTACCAGCTCGTACCTCGGATCGTCCTCATCCAGTTCCTCCTCCTCGTCGCCTTCAAACGGAAGCATCATCCTGGCTTTAATGGACATCAGCATGCTGGCCATGTAAATGAATTCGCTGGCCACATCAAGATCCAGTTCCTCCATCAGGCGGATATATTCGAGGAATTCGTGGGTAATGTGTGAGATGGGAATGTCGTAGATATTCAGCTCATCTCTTTTGATGAAAAAGAGAAGCAGATCAAGAGGACCTTCGAAATTTTTTAGCTGAACTCTGTACATGATGCTATTGGATTCATCAAAAGATCGTAATTCATGAACTCAAAACGAAATGACAAATAGCGCATTTGATATTTCTGTAGAGGGCTTTGCAAAACCGTGGTTATTGGTCAATCTGAACTCGATTCAGATTCTCCATTCGTCTTTATAGCCAGTATCTGGAGATCCTGAATCAAGTTCAGGATGACGGTCAGAGTTTTGCAAAGCCTTCCTGTAAAGTATTTAGCAGCAACAATTAATAATTTTGGAAGAATTTTTATTGTAACAAAAAGTACTCTGAGCCATCCTATCTATCCAAGGGCAGGAAAAGATACCATCTATTTTACTGTCTACATTTGTACAATAAATAACATCTAATCATCAACATAAGATCAATCAATTATGCTATTTTCAAAAAAAGTACTAACTACGCTACTTGTCTGTGGTTTAGCCATTTTCATGAGTTGTGAAGAATCAACAATTAGTAATGATACTGTTGAGAAAGAAGGATTACTAAGTGTTGATTATGTTGAAGTCGAAAGTGCCAAAAAGGGCAAAAATACAACCAACACCGGTGGAATTAAAGAGGGCGTGTACAGTGAACATCTTGCAGAGATCAACAGCCAGCTGGCAGAAAAAGGGTTTGATAATATAAAGCTTGTGATGGCCGAGACGATCACCTATACAAGTAACGGCGGATTTCAGGCCGGGCAAACACTTCTTGCAAATGACAGAACCAAAACCCTGCCATCTCAATGGCAGCCAAATGATGCACGCCGCGGCGCATCGGGAAATGATTTGACTCATACCGTATTCTCCCCCTTTGCTGTGGCTAATGGTTCAATTAACAGTGAGCCGGATATAGATGCTTCTTTTGAAACATGGAATAACCTGAAGAAGAATTCCGGTCTGGATATTCTTAAAGTTCCAACGCCGGCAGGAGTTTTTCCGAGTGCTATATTAAGTTTTCCGGGCTTAACGCAGAATCCCTTTGCTGCGGATATATCGACTATTGGCTTTTTACCCGGATCATTTTTTGATTCAGTGCTTGGGCCAGGGGCAAGTGCTTCCGTTTTGGGAGTCACCTTTACATTCACATGGACAGCAGAACCTAATGTTATAGCCCTGAAAGAAGTGTGGTACAATGATAATTTTGCATGGTCAAACGATGGTTCATCCGGGATAGATATAGAAACAGTGGCCTTGCATGAAAATGGACACGCGCTTGGATTTGGTCATTTCGGAAGAATCTTTGTGACGAATGGAAATAACAAATTACATGTAGCGCCGAGGGCTGTGATGAATGCATCCTATCTTGGCCCGGTAAGAGAGCCTTTGGGTACAGATAAAGCATCTTTCAGCAATGTATATGGCAACTGGCCGAAAGATTAGAATCACTTTTTGATCTATCCTATTAAGAGGGAACTGGCCGATGAGGTCAGTTCCCTTTTCTGTTTTGAGGATTGATAAAATTTATGCACATTAATTGTATGTACAATTAGCGGAGATACAATGCACTCAGCAGCCAATTTATTCAGCCGGGAAATAACCCGTCATTTTGATTCTTACTTTGAAGAGTTCGATTTAGCGACCTCATATGCAGAACTTCTTTTGATCCTGCAAGATCGGGTTGAACTCTCCCAAAACGATCTCGCCGAAGAGATGAATCTTGCTCCTTCAACCATCACGAGATTTGTAAATAAGCTTGTAAAAAAAGATTTGGTTGAAAAAAAGAAGGTGGGCAGAACTGCAATGATTACGCTGAGCCGTAAAGGACAAGGCATATCCCCTGCTCTTAAAAAGAGCTTTGAAAATGCTGTCAAAGACTTAAAAAGCACTCTTGGCGATAAATATGTACATACAACTAACGAGCTTCTGTTGCACGGAGTTCATCTTTTACAGGAAGAGAAATAAAAAGAGAGAACAAAAATCGACCATTAATTTACTGCCAAATTGAGGGGCTTACCAGTTCCAGACTATTCCCCGCGGGATCTCGAAAATAGAGTGACACAGAACCATTCGGCCAGGTAACCTCCGATTCAATGGGAATCTGATTATCCATGAGAAACTGCCTCCACTCTTCCAGGTTATTTTCGTCAATTGAAAAAGCGATATGACCCTCTCCCTTACTGCCGTGAAGAGGAATCTGTTGACCATCGACCTCTGTTTGTTCTCTGGCGGTGTGATTTGGATTGAATATTAAAAGCATGCTCCCGTTACAGCGGAAAAAGATATGTCGTCCCTGCTCTTCTGATAGAAACTCTATTCCCGGTAATGCTGAATAAAATGATTTGGCTCTTTCCAAATCTTCGGCATACAAACAGGTTTCAAGGATTCCTGAAATTTTCATAGTTCAAATTTTTAGAACCTGCGAGAGTCCGACAGGTCATCGCAGAGTTATTTTAATTCGTCGATGCCCAATAAATCGTGCGGCCAAAAAAGATGGCGTTGGCAAAAAGCTTATTCTGTCCAAACCAAAATGCCCTGAAATTTGGATTATCTACAAAACTGATGATGCGTCCACCACCATACCGGTCCACAATAATTGAGGGCGTATTTCTGATTAACTCAAGATTGGTTTCAGAGATGTAACCGCTGGCAAGTGGGTTTTCCGTAAGAGAAACCGGCACGGAAAAATGATTTTCAGGCTGTTCATAAAATTGAGTACCACTTCGAAAAATATAGATTTCATTATCATCATATCCATATCCAAGCGGATGTGTGGTATCGAGGGTAGCATTGAAAATGGTGCCTCCGATTAATTGAGCACCACGGGCATTTGAGATATCGGCATAGTTCAGATCATCACTGAAATCGAATCGGCCGCTGTCCTCCTTTGCAGTTAAATTGACCAATTCCTGGCTGATTCCCCAGTCTATCGCACCTTCCTGTAGAATCAGAACACCGTCGTTTCTGACCCATCGCTTTAATTCGGAAATATCATTTTCGGAGAGATCTCCATATCTGCCATCAGACATAATAATCGTATTGTATCGGCCGAGATCTGTTGATCCAAGGTTATCTTTCTCAATCATGCTTATTGGAATTTTGTAACGCTGATCGAACTGATGCCATACCTCTCCAACATCGTAACTGCTGATTCCTTCACCGGCTAAAATAGCCACTTTTGGTTTTTCGAGAACCTCCGAACTTGGGCTTCCGAGATCCACACCACTCGTGCTTAACCCGGTAGTTACATTGTAGATATCCACGCCATCATTTTCAGCAGCGGTTTGAAGTTCCTTGTACACTTCATCAGCATCTATATCTTGTGTGCCGAGTGCAACAAGAATCGATCCGTAATCAAATTCCTGGGTACCGTTTGGAGTCTCAACCGTGGTTGGTTGTTGAATCACTTTTGTGCGGATCCCTTTATCCTGAAGCCGGTATAAAGTTCGCGGGGCATAATATTCATCCCATGAAAAGATATAGGCATAATCACTTTCCCCACCAACAACTTCACCTGTGGGCAATTCAGGATTTTCAACCCGATTGCCCAACAGATCGTTATCAAAGTCTCCGCCATCCAACGCTGCATAAGGGAGATTGAAAGCAAATGGAAGCGTCCACGCGGATACATCATAAAAGAGGCTGTCCGAAAATTCGGTGCGGGTTTCAAACATCGCCTCAATAAACTTGAATTCGGTTTGATCCGTTGGAATGACCCAGGCACGTCCCTGTTTAAACTCCTGTCCATTTACTTCAAGGTCTTCCGAGAGTTCATACATATCAACATTGTGTTTCGAAAGCAGATCGGCAAAATGGTAATTACGCCCCTGGTCGTATTGATCTCCAATTACATAAGCTTCAGTATCGGCATCTGATGCTTCCTGCTGAACATCCTGGTAATAACTTCTTCGGTACTCATGGAGATCCGTTCGTAGGGCAACGGCAGCATCAACCGTAGAAAGTGCCGTTGTAAACTGATTCCGAATGGTGAAACGGAAACCTCAGAACTCCGTGATCGGTTTCCTGGGCATGACCACGCGAACTGGCCTGCTCAAAGAGGATTCCAATCGTTCCAAACAGGTCGGGATAGGTAGATCCTTTTCCATAGTAGAAGTCATCAAAGGATTCTTTGGAGTAGTAGAGACTCTGGATCTCGTCGAGTGCATCGGCATGAAATTCCGCAATTTGTCCTGTTAAATCCTGGTTGATTTGAGGCGTTAGCGGGTGCGTTCTGGATGGAATTCCCGGCTGGAAAAAGAACGTGGAGTTCGATCCCATCTCATGGTGATCTGTTAAAATATTGGGTCGCCATTCGTGAAATTTTGCGATACGTCCGCGGCTTTCGGGATGTTGAACGGGCATCCAGTCGCGATTCAAATCAAACCAATAGTGATTGGTTCGTCCGCTTGGCCATCGTTCATTGTATTCGCGGTCGGCGGGATCGGTTGTGGTTGTTATGCTTTTGTGCATATTCACCCATGTGGCAAAACGGTTGAGCCCATCGGGGTTGAAAGACGGATCAAGTAAAATGACCGAGTTCTCTAAAATATTCTCAATCTTTTCATCATGGGCAGCAGCAAAATAATAAGCAGAAAGCATGGAGGAGTTTGCCCCGCTTGGCTCATTACCATGAATGCTATTGCCGATATTTATAACTACGGGTTGATTTTCAACATCTACATCACCGGATTGATCGGCCACCGTCAACGCCAATTGATTCTGTTTGATTTGCTCGATTCGTGAATGATTTTCGGGCGAGGTGATTGTCAAAATCAAAAGCGGCCGGTCTTCATAGGATCGTGCATACTCTTCAATCGTCACTCGGTCGGATGCCTCGGCTACGGCGTACATATAGTTTACCAGCTTGTCATGTGTGATATGCCACTCGCCAACCTGGTGGCCAATGACTTCTTCAGGTGTGGGGATTTCCGGGTTGAACTCAACATCGTCGGGGAGATAATAGTCCAACTCAACCTGGCAGAATGCAGAAACAGGAATAATGAATAGTACAATGAATGCTAAAAACTTGTTTTTCATGGCTAAAGAATTGCTTATAAATCATTTTTCAGTCAAAGTTATAGTAAACAATTCACGTACTATCGCACAAGTCTAAACAGGGATTGTTTTAAACTTTGAGTGACTTACGAAATTGACATCCAGCAGATTTCTTTTTTGATCTGAACCAAAAGCGATTTATTTTCTACTAATAAATTAGTATTAGTTCTATAGTATGATTAAGAAGTTATTTGTGATCACACTCTTGCTGGGCCTATCGGGATGTGCGCTATTTCAACCGACTATAAGAGAGAAGCTCCTTCCAATGGAGATGACAAAAGTTGAGGGAGGTACATTTTTGATGGGAGATAGTTTCGAACGAGAAAATGACGATTCACTTCCTCTGCACAAAGTCACTCTTGATGATTTTTACATCGGAACGTATGAAGTAACCTACGAGCAGTATGATGCTTTTGCTAAAGCAACAGAACGGCCGCTGCCAAGAGATGATGATCGTGGAAGAGGGAAGCGGGCGGTGATTTATGTCACGTGGGAAGACGCGCTTGCTTTTTGCAATGCTTACGGCTATCGGCTCCCGACGGAACAGGAGTGGGAATATGCTGCAAGATCGGGTGGATTACATCAGCTTTATGCGGGTACCTCGAACCCAGACAGCCTTGACCATTATGCCCGGCATCTTGAAAACAGTGGTCCTTACGCTTACCTGGTTGGTACGAAACAGCCAAATGAATTGGGTTTGTATGATATGAGCGGAAACGTATCGGAGTATGTTGGAGATTACTACCCTTTCTATAAAACAAACCCCGATTCCATTCAATATTATCCCCTCGATGAACGAGCGATGCGTGTAGTGCGGGGTGGAAGTTTTAACAGCGAAGACGTAACTCTCCGCACCTATTGGCGTGTTGGCGTTCTCGGTGATCTCGAAGACCACACCGTGGGTTTTCGATGTGCTGTTTCTGAGAAGGAATAGAAAAATGTTTTATTTCAATGGGGCAAGGGGGGGATGACCAATAATTACATACTTGGATAGCGCAAGCGTCTCGCTTGTGCTCCACATTACTGGCATCTTTCTAAAACTACCCAGACCGAGGGGTAACTTACCAATAATTGCATACTTGGATAGCGCAAGCGTCTCGCTTGCGCTCTATACATTACTGGCAGAGACTAAATTCGACCCATGAATAGATGCGAATACTTGAGGAACTCTCGCTTGTGCTCCACATTACTGGCATCTTTCTAAAACACCCATCGAGACTAAATTCGAACTCCCCTAAAAGAGGGAAGACATTTAAAAATTAATCCTTTGCCCCAACACTTCGAATGGCATACGGCATTACTTCAAGCCGTTCTTTCTGGATAGGTTGGCCCGTTTCTACACAAATTCCATAATCACCGGTTCCAATTCTGTCCAGCGCGACGGTAATTTTTTCCAGTTTTTCCTGGTTTTTATCAATCGCTGTGAGATGGGCCAGCTTGGTGTCCTCTTTTGTGGCCAAGTCGCTGTGATGATGATCTTGTGCGGATTTGGCATCCTCATAGTTACTGTCAATCTCTTCTAAGCTCTGTTTTGCCTCCTCTATGTTTTTTTCTGCTTCTTTCTTCTCTTGCAGGAGTTTCTCTTTGAAATGTTCAAGCTCTTCATCTGTTAAAGGGGAATTTTCCGCGGGTGATTTTTTCTCTACTTCAGCCATAATTCTACCAATCTTTGTTCAACTTCTGCTTATAAAATGATTTTCAGGCAGATGGCGTTTCGTATACAAAATCCGCGAAGTTTTCGAAAACTTCGCGGATTTATTCAGAAGCAATAAACTCGTAAACCATTCGGGATATCTTTGCCCCAATCTCTCGTCCCTTTTCATTATCCGGAAGATCTTTAGAGAGGAAGATCAAAATGTATGATGAACCGTCAGGCAGGTAAACAACAGCTGAATCGTGTTCCACACCCGTGATAGACCCGGTCTTGTTAGCGACAATAACGTCTTCGGGGAGTTTTGCAGGTACAATATCGCGGTAATACTGGTCCTGTAAGACTTCGATCATTTGTTGGTCCATCTCCGGGTTCACAGCCGTGCCATTTGCAAGATGTTCAAGAATGATACCAAGATCTTTCGCAGTCGTCCGATTACTGAGTCCCCGTTCAAACGCCTTCAGATCTTCCACGCCACGCAGAACCTGGATATTCATCGCTCCAAGTTCACGCATTGTTTGTGTCGTTTCCTCGGCTCCAACCAGCTTGATGAGAATATTCGTTGCCAAATTGCTGCTATACGTAATCATCGCGTGATTCAGTTCCCGGATCGTCGCCTTCTCACCCACTTTCTTTTCAATGGGATCGTTGCTTTCCGGGCTGATGGTCATCTGAAATTCCGATCCATCCACAATACTGTAAAACTTGTTCTCCACTTTGATCGAATCATCCAAACTCAACTCACCGGCTTCCACCCGTTTGAAAAGCTCAATCATCACCGGCGTTTTCATGGTACTCGCCGCGTGGAATAGAGTGTCCTCGTTGATGGCAAAATGTTGATCCTCATCTTGTAAATCTTGAAACCAAACAGCGTAGGTGCCTTCTTGTTCAGACAGATATTCTTCAATCTCTGATTTTAGGGTCTCTATTTTCGGATCGGTTTGACGAAAGCCTGTGAGGAAGAGAAGGATCAACAGAAAATAGGGATGCATCTGTTTGTTGGTGGTTTGTTATTAAGGTTTGACTGAAAATAATAATAGTAATCACAGTCATTGCGAACAAGCGACCTGGCAGAGTCACCGTTCTTTTCGGTGTCCTGCAAGAGTCGCGCATTCAGAGAGCCAAAACTAAATCCACAACTCTGGCAGGAACTCACTTTGTTCGTGCTCTGCCAGGTTGTTTGTTCAAAGTCTTTCCAACCTCTCCCTCAACTTCTCCAACCCCGCATTCCCCGGCGAGCCAAGGTGCGTATACTTTTTCAAAATCTCTTCGGCGGAAATGTCTTCCACTTCTTCGGGATGATCGCCGATATATCGGTAGGCTTCGCGAAAGGTCATGCCTTTTTCTTTGACGAGATCGTAGGCGGCTTCAGCGGCAAAGATTTCGGAACTGCACGCTTCGGCAAGGTTTTCTTTGATGGGCTTCATATGGGTGATGAGCAGTTCAGCCGCTTCTAATAATTGTTTGGTTTTATGTACGGCTTTCAGAACCGGTTCTTTGCTCAACTGCAGATCTCTGTGATAACCACTTCCAAGATTGGTTGTGAGCATTTGAAGGGAAGATGCAAAACCGATCAATTCGGAATGACCGCCCCGAAGCAGTTCAGCCACATCCGGATTTTTCTTTTGCGGCATGATGGATGAGCCTGTGCAAACGGCGGGATCCAAATCAAAATAGGGATATGCGGAGCTGCTGAACTGAATCACATCCGAAGCAAATCGATTCAGAACAGCCGTTACTCCTGACAGATATTGAACGAACTGCAATTCGGTCCACCCGCGGGAAAGTTGTGCAGTGGTTGAGCAGATCAGCGGATCTGAAAATCCAAGATCTTCAGCTTCCTGCTCCCGGTCAATATCAAACGAGGTTCCAAATCCGGCGGCAGATCCAAGCGGAGATTTGTCAACCAACGACTCAACTCCTTTGGAAGATTCTGCCTGTAAAATCAACAATTCAGAAAACGCACCTGCCCATAATCCAACACTGCTTAGCATCGCTTTTCGGGTGTGTGTAAAACCGGGCATCGGGATGTTTTGATGCTTTTCCGCGAACTCAAGAATTGCTCCGGCCACTTGTTTAATCAGACCGATGATCTCTTTAAGCTGCTTCTTTTCATAGAGTCGGACGGCGGTGAGCACCTGGTCATTTCGGGATCGTGCTGTGTGGATTTTCTTGCCCAGATCGCCCAGCTTGTCAACCAACGAGAGTTCGATGGCGGTATGCATATCCTCATCCTCAAGCCGGATCTCGAATTTATCCTCTTTCCATTCTTCCAGGATTTCATGAAGAGCGCGGGTCAATTTGTCGAGTTCATCATCCGAAAGAATACCGATCTTGTGGAGTGCTTTTGCATGAGCAATCGAGCCTTTGATATCGTAAGGAACGAGCTCCTGGTCAAGCAGGTAGTCATTCCCAACAGTAAACGCTTCCGCCTTTTTGGATGCGCTGGTTTCAGTATCGGTGTTACTCTTCTGCCAGAGTTTGGACATGGGTATTGGTTTAAAAGTAGAATTTAGGTTTTTGGTAAAATAGTGAAAAGTGAAAAGGCAAAACGCAAAAGTGCGCGAATTGTATTACGAGCAGTTACCACGGCAATTTCTGCATGCAAACGTTCGGGGATTGCCGCAGTCGCTATCGCTCCTTCGCAATGACATTTTACTCGTTCCGAAGGTCCACCTTCGGAATGTCTCCTCGGAAGCTCCGGCTTCCTTTCCCGTTACATTATACATGATAGTGCGAGTGTCTCGCTCGTGCTTGTGGAACAAGGGCACAAGCGAGGACGCTTGCGCCATCAGCACTTTCCAGCACTTTTCACTTTTCACTTTTGCGTTCTGCCTTCTTCACAGTCTGCTTCAGCTGGTACGCCGTTTTTTGTGGCAGATTCCACAGTTCAATAAAGCCGGAGGATGCGTTTTGGTTAAACGCGGCGGACTTGTTAAACGTCGCCAGGTTTTCATCAAACAAGGAATAGGGAGATGAAAGTGCAACCACATCACAATTTCCTTTATAGAGCCGAACCTTCACCGTACCGGTCACTTTTTTGTTCTGTTCGTTGATGTACGCCCGGATATTATCCACAACCGGTTCAAAATATTTGGCTCCGTAAACGAGGTACGCCCACTTCTGATCCATTAGCGTTTTCAGTTCATTCTCTTCCCTGGTGGAAACCAGTTGCTCCAGGTTTTTATGAGCCTGGATTAAAATGTGTGCAGCCGGATTTTCATAAACTCCACGCACCTTCAGTCCCACAACCCGGTCCTCAATCAGGTGAAAAACACCAACGCCATGTTTACCACCAATTTCATTCAGTGTTTGAATGAGATCTTTTTTCTCCTGTTGAACACCATTCAGAGCAATCGGCGCTCCGTTTTCAAATTCAATCTCAACGAGTTCATCTTCATCAGGTGCATTTTGAGGAGTATTCGCCCATTTCAAAATGTTTTCGAGGGGTGGTATCAATTCGGGGTTTTCAATCTCTCCTCCCTCACCTGTATTGGCCCACATATTTTCATCATAGGAATAAGGTGATTTTTTGGATTGATCGACAGGAATTCCGTTCTCATGTGCATACGCAATCTCCTCTTCGCGGCCCATGCCCCATTCTCTAACCGGCGCAATGATTTTTAGTTCGGGATTCAGCGTAGTGATGTAACTTTCAAACCGAACCTGGTCATTTCCTTTTCCGGTGCATCCGTGTGCAATGACTTCACATCCATATTCAGAAGCGAATTGAACGGCCAGTTGGGAGATCATCACCCTGCCCAGCGGACAACCGAGTGCATATCCGCCCTGGTAGTCGGCATTGGCTTTTACCGCTTCGGTGCAGAGTTCGGCAAACTCCTCTTTCGCATCATATACAATTACATCTTTTGCACCCAGTTTAAGGGCTTTCTTTTTGATGGCATCGAGGTTATCAGCCGTTTGGCCAATATTGATAGTCAGTGCAATCACATCACATTCATACTCCTCCTGGATCCATTTCAGCATTACGCTGGTATCGAGGCCGCCGGAGTAGAGAAGCAGACACGTATTAAAAGTTCCTTTTTCTGCTTCGTGTGAGGCTACTTTTTTATAAGTGGTTTCTTGTTCCATTTTTTTGATTCAGTATTGAGTGAGTTTAAATTTGTGTTATATCCATTAAAATTTGGCTTTAAGCGAACTGAGCGTGTCTTTACCTGAAAGCAGAGTTGGGTATAAAAGAGCTGTAAAAACTCCTTTTGATACAATCATTCGGTTCTTGGCCTGCTGATAGACCCAGGAATTTTTGTGATCTATCACATCATCCGTTACTTCCACGCCCCGGTGGGCAGGCAGGCAGTGCATAAATCCCGCCTCCTCTTTCGCTTGCGAAAAGAGTTCCTCATTTACCTGGTATTCTTCGAAATGCTTAATTTTTTCTTCATACATATGCTCTTGTCCCATTGAAATAAATGTATCGGTGTATACCACATCCGAATTAAAAACAGCTTTTTTGGGATCATCTTCTACCTGAAAAGAACCGCCGTATTCAGACGATAGCTTTGAAAAGTACTCGATTTTTTCATCATCCCACCCATAATTTTCAGGTCCGGTAAATGTAATATTATGGCCAAAATAGAGCATTACTTCTGAGAGTGAAAGGGCAACATTATTTGCATCTCCCACAAAGGTAAGATTTATCTTTTCATTCTTCCCAAAATTCTGCTGAATGGTTAGAATATCTGCCAGCGCCTGCATGGGGTGGTGAAGATCACACAGAGCATTCACGACCGGTATAACTCCATACTGTTTCATTTTTTCGAGAGTACTGTGTGAATAAACCCGGGCAAATATGGCATCACACCACTGAGATACGTTTTTCATGGCATCATAAAGAGATTCCCGGAAACTAAAGGGTACGGCTTTGCTGCTGGAGAACATCAGGTCGCCGTCCACATCCACAACGTTTCCGCCTAAATGATTGATGGCTACCTCCGCTCCAACTTTGGTTCTCAGGGATGGTTTTTCAAAAACAAAAGCGATGTTTTTTCCTTGTAGTATTTGTGGCGATTGTTTCTGCAACTGTAGACTTAAATCAAGAATGCCTTGCACTTGATCGGGGTCTAATTCGCCGATTGTTAGTAAATGTTTCATGATTATGGTTCGTTATGGTTGTAAATGGTTTGGATTGAAGAACTCGAAGGGTGCATTTGAGAGTTGAAAAGCGTTTCGGATGCACATAAAAAAACCCGCTCAGTATATTTGAGCGGGCTTGCGATAAGTTCTTTAGTAGCCGAAACTACACACTATTATCACACGCCCAATGGGCGGCGACGGCGAAGATTAGCAGACTGTATGTGTGTAGAATTTTTCATGACTGAAAATTCGCTGTATGGAAAATAAAATGCAAATGTTTTTTTTGATTGATCACAAATTCTTTAAATCAGGCAGAACTGCCTAAACCATTCAAAATAACTGGTTGATAATCATCGAAACAATGGATCACAAAATTGGGATCAATCCATTTTATAAGTAATGAGATGCCACTTCATTATGCCGGGCATAAAGCAAATGCTTACCCTTCCTTTGGGAAGGTTTGGTGGGTAAAATGTGAATGGATTGGTTATTGAAATGCAAAAAATCTGTCATCAAATGCATCCATGAAAAATTATTTGTAAAGCCTTCTTGAAACGTTTTGGGCAAAACTAAAATTAGGATCAGCCAGTATGAAATCACGTATCCGGCTAAAAGATTGTATATTATAGATAGAGATTTAAAATGATTGACCTTAATATGGAACCAATAAAGTAAGATTTCAATTATCCTGATATGAGATCAAATAAATTCTTATTGGCAGTTACACTTTTTTTCGCGGGTATTTTTTTGGCCCTGCAAGATTCAACTCAAGTTGATTCATTAGCTATAGATGAGACGAATCAGCAGCCTTCGGTTAGCGTTATTCGTGTGGAGGGGACCATTGGCCCAACGGTTACGCAATACATCACCCGAAGCATTCGGCAGTCTGTTGAGAACGGGGATGAAGCTCTCATTATTGAACTCGATACTCCCGGCGGACTTCTCGATTCAACACAGGATATTGTTCAGGAGTTGTTGGGCACAGATCATCCCACGGTGGTTTATGTTTCGCCAAGTGGAGCGAATGCAGGAAGTGCGGGAACGTTTATAACGCTGGCGGCTCATGTAGCGGCTATGGCACCGGCCACCAATATTGGTGCGGCATCGCCCATTTCCATGGGAGGCGGAGAGATGGATACCGTGGCTCAGAAAAAGATTTTTAACTACTCGGAAAGTTTCATTGAATCGATTGCCAGCGAACGAGAAAGGAACACAGAGTGGGCAAAGTCGGCCGTTCGCGACGGGGCATCTATCACTTCGGATGAAGCCCTTGAACTGAATGTGATTGATATTATGGCTAATGACCTGGATGACCTGCTGGTTCAAATGAATGGTATGGAGATTGGAGATCGGGTTTTAAATACTCAAAATGCCACCATCAGCCGGATTGATGAAACCCTGGCCGAGCAGTTTTTTAGTTTTTTATTGCGACCGGAGGTCATGCTGATCTTAACGATGGTAGCCATCTACGGGATTATTGGCGAGGTGACCAATCCCGGTGCAATTGTACCCGGGGTTTCCGGTGTGATTGCGTTAATTCTCCTTTTATATGGAGTAGCCGCCATGCCAATTAACCTGGCCGGTTTTCTATTGATTGGACTGGCAATTATCTTATTTGTTGCGGAAGCATTTACGCCAACTTTTGGTATTCTTTTATCCGGCGGGGCAGTCTCATTTTTCCTGGGGGCATTGATGCTTTTCCAGGACTTACCCGACGAGATGCAGATCTCGTTATTCTGGCTGGTTCCTGCAACGCTATTAACGGTAGCATTTTTTGGATGGATTGTAACTTATGGGATTAAATCTCTTTTCAATCCACCGCGGTCAGGGTTGGAATCTACTGTTGGAAAAACTGTTGAAGTGGTCGATTCGATTCAGCCCAATCAGCCCGGACGTGTCTTTTTTGATGGTGAATATTGGACAGCCGAAAGCGAGCATGAACTGAAAGAAGGCGAGCCATGCAAAATTGTAGAATTTCAGGGATTGAGGGTATTTGTAGAACCCACCCACGAAAAGAATATCGATGAAACGGAAAATGTATAATCAGATATAATCAAATAAAAAAAAGGAGCTTAATATGGAATCTCTTACCAATACATTAGTCTGGGTAATCACCATTGTGATTTTCCTCTCGGTGTTTCTTCCCCAAATGTTCAAAATTTTGAGGGAATATGAACGCGGAGTAATCTTCCGGCTTGGTAAATATCAAAGCACAAAAGGACCGGGATTCATCATACTGATTCCCTTTATTGATAAGATAGAAAGAGTAGACCTGCGGGTCTTAACAATCAATGTGGACAAGCAGGAAGCAATTACCAAAGATAATGTTACGGTAAACGTGGATGCTATTACATTCTTCCGCGTTGTGGATGCCGAAAAAGCGGTGATCCAGGTAGAACGATATATAGCGGCTACCTCCATGCTGGCACAAACAACACTGCGAAGTGTAATTGGTCAGTTTGAACTGGATGAAATTCTTGCCGAACGGGAAAAAATCAATAAAAAAATCCAGGACATTATTGACAAGCAAACAGACCCATGGGGAGTGAAAGTGGTTTCTGTTGAGGTGCGGGATGTAATTCTGCCTGAAAGCATGAAACGAGCGATGGCACGGCAGGCTGAATCAGAACGTGACCGGCGTGCGAAAGTGATTAATGCACAAGGTGAATTTGAAGCTGCCACGAAACTGGTTGAGGCCGGTGAAATGATTGAGAAAACACCAACGGCTCTTCAGCTTGCGCTTCCTGCAGACGATGAATGAAATCAGCGAAGAAAATGCCACATTTGCATTCCTGCCGCTGCCGATGGACTTTCTTGAGTCGTTCCGGCCGAAGAAGAAAGAGTAGAATAGCAAATAGATAGTCCAAGAGTGATTTGGATCAGCTAAAGAAATAAAGTTATTTAATTTGAACCGCTAAATAGGTATAAAGCTTTAGCGTAGTTGACCCGCTCGTGACCATTCTAACATTCCAGCAACGCAGGGGCACAAACGAGGACGTTTGCGCCATCTTGAATAAAGTCAATGGATAAATACTCGGGATGGCGCAAGTGTCCACACTTGTGCCCTTTACAATGGCTTGAGCACAAGCGAGACGCTTGCGCTATTTGAATAATGCCAGTGTAAATACTTTCTAAACCCGGTTCAGAAAAAGAGCCGGGTTTTTCTTTTCTATGGATCTTCGTCTATTTTCAACTATCAATTTTCCTCAAACCGGATCAAATAAAATGAGAACGATTCTATTTTTGTGTGCAGTAGTTATGCTTCTTTTTAGCGGACTGAATCAAACCACAATTGCTCAAGAAACGAAATGGTCGCTGGCTTTGCACGGTGGTGCGGGTGTCATTTCAAAAGAGATGCCCGATTCAATCAAACAACTGTATTATGATGGATTGGAGGAGGCACTATCTGTTGGTGAAAAGGTGTTGAGTGAGGGTGGCTCTGCACTGGATGCCGTTGAGTTGACAGTGAGAGTTCTGGAAGATAATCCGCTGTTCAACGCAGGAAGAGGTGCGGTGTACACAAGCGAGGGAAACCATGAATTGGATGCAGCCATTATGGATGGGAGCACACTGGCCGCCGGTGCAATTACGGGCGTTACCACAATAAAAAATCCAATATCACTTGCTCGCAAAGTGATGACCAACTCCCGGCATATCTTCTTTTCGGGTGAAGGGGCTGAAGAGTTTGCTGACCAAACCGGAGTGGAACGAGTTGAGAACCACTATTATGATACCCAACGCCGCTACGAGCAATGGCAAAGAGCTCAAGAGCAATCAAATATCAGAAAAGAAAAGGCTATTCCCGATGAGTTTAAATATGGAACCGTTGGAGCAGTTGCATTAGATATGGATGGAAAACTCGCAGCGGCAACATCAACCGGGGGCATGACCAATAAACAGTTCGGGCGTGTGGGAGATGTACCGATTATTGGCTCCGGGACATTTGCCAATCATGTGGCGGCTATTTCGGCAACCGGCTGGGGCGAGCAGATCATGCGAAATGTATCTGCAAATACCATTGCGAATTATATGGAATTTAATGATACAAGCCTCGATAAGGCGATGGAATTTCTGTTGACCGAACGACTCAATCCCGGTGATGCAGGGTTTATCGGGGTGGATTATGAAGGAAATATATCAATGAAAATGAATACCGCCGGGATGTTTCGCGGCTCCGTCGATTCGCACGGAAACCGTACGGTCATGATTTGGGAAAAGGAATGAAAAATCAATTATAGAGGGCTTTGCAAAACCGTGGTAATTGGTCAATCTGAACTCGATTGAAATTCTCCATTCGTCTTTATTGCCAGTATCTGGAGATCCTGAATCAAGCCTGCCTGCGCTAAGCTTCGGCAGACAGGTTCAGGATGACGGTCAGAGTTTTGCAAAGCCTTCTTATAATGCCTTTACCGGTAAACAAATTTAGGTATAAATACCTGGCGGCTTGAAAAATCTGTTCAGAGGCAAACGTGCATTTACAGTTGCAAAAATATTACTGATATTGTGATGCCGTTTTGATTTTTTGTTTGTGATAGTCGTTATATGACCTACTCTTTTTTTGATTTTCTACAACTTATTGGAGCTCTCGGGATTTTCATTTATGGAATGAAAGTCTTTAGCGAAGGATTACAGAAAGTTGCAGGTTCCCGTCTTCGATCCATTCTTAAGGGAATGACTACCAGCCGGTTCAGAGGCCTCTTAACAGGATTTGGTGCAACAACAATCACCCAGTCTTCTACAACAACTACCGTAATGGTGGTTAGTTTTGTAAATGCAGGATTGCTCACTCTTGTGGAGTCCACCGGTGTGATTATGGGGGCCAATATAGGCACCACTGTAACAGCATGGATGGTTTCTGTTTTTGGATTCAAAATGCAGATTACCCCCATAGCTGTAAGCCTGATTGGCGTTTTCTTTCCATTTTTGTTTTTTGGTAAGGAAAAACTTCGAAACCTGGCTGAATCCATGATTGGTTTCGGGATACTTTTTATTGGGCTGGAGTTTATCAAAAATGCCGTTCCCAATATCCAGGACAATCCCGAAATGTTTGCCGCTCTTGACTCATTCACTGAATTTGGAGTATTATCGATTATACTTTTTGTGTTTATTGGAACAGCTCTTACACTATTGACCCAATCATCTTCTGCAGCAACCACTATTACGCTTGTAATGCTCTTTGAAGGGTGGATCAATTTTCCAATCGCCGCCGCTATGATTCTTGGGGAAAATATAGGAACAACAGTAACAGCAAATATTGCCGCGATTGTTGGAAATGTGCATGCAAAACGGGCAGCGAGATTTCATTTTATATTCAACATTATAGGGGTTTTATGGATGCTCTTTCTGATCAATCCGTTTCTGCAGGGAATTGATGCAGCCATGCTCTATTTTGATCCGGCTTCGGGCTCAATTTTTGGAAATTCGCAAGAGGCCAGAGCTTCAGCAACTCTGGGTTTGTCGTTATTTCACACCACCTTCAATATTTTAAATGTTATTGCTGTTGATCGGTTTTGTTCCCGCTATTGTGCGCTTTGTAGAACGCGTCCAAAAAGATAAAGACAAATCCGACAAGGCGTTCCGCCTGCAATATATCTCTTCGGGGTTAATGTCTTCACCCGAACTTTCTATTGCACAGGCCCATAAAGAGATAGAGCTCTTTGGAAAACTGGTTGAAAAAATGCACTATAGCTTCTCCGGACTCTTTTTCAGAAAACAGAAAAAGCAGGAGAAATTTCTGGAAAAGATTGCAAAACGCGAGCAGATTACCGATAACATTGAACTTGAGGTTTCGGACTATCTGACCAAGATATCCAGTGCAAATCTTTCTGATGATGCTACCCGAAAAGTCCGGGCTATGCACAGTATGGTTAACGATTTGGAGAGAATTGGCGATCTGTATTATCAAATGTCCAAAACGTTTGAGGATATGATGGAGCTTGAGGTGGCACTGCCAAAAGATGCCGTGATGGAAGTAAGTGATTACCTTGATGTGGTTCTAAAAGCAGTAAAGCTGATGCGCGAAAATATGGAGAATGTAAACGGCGAGCTAAATGTAGATCTTGAAGCGGCGGTTGAGCTGGAAAACGAGATCAATGATACGCGTGATAAGATGAAGGATGCTCACTATCGGCGCCTGGAACAGGGTGTTTATACGTCTCAAGCCGGTGTTATTTTCCTCGATTACATTACCCGTCTCGAAAAAATTGGTGATCATATATTTAACGTACAGGAAGCGTTGGCCGGCAGAAAATTGAAAACCCATTCCGAAATGCTTGTAGGCCGATAAGTCTGTTTATCAGCTATAGTCAGGAATATTTGAATCATTTTTTACTCACTTATTAGTGAGTTTATTCAGGATATTTTTTAAAAAAGCCGTTATTAAAAATTAGATCAGATGAAAAGAAAAGTACTCTGTGTATGTGCACTATTGACATTTTTTTCTTTATTAATTTTGACACCTGTATTGAATGCTCAGGACTTTGAACTCAGGGGACGCCTGCACATGGACGCATTTTGGGGTTTGGATGATACGGATGAATTCAGCAATGGGTTTAACAACCGGCGTGCACGCATAGGAGTTAACGGCAGTTTGCTGGAAAAATGGGACGGCCGAATTGAGGTGGATTTTGCCGAGGGCGATGTAAGCCCAAATGATTTTCGACTTCGACGGTCGTTTAATCACGGCGGCCGTCTTTGGCTTGGACAGTTCAAAGTTCCGCAAGGTCTCAATGAGTTGACAAGCTCAAACAACATCACGTTTATTGAACGTGCCGCAAACAGCAATATCATAACCGATGCCTGGCGGATGGGCATTGCATATGAATATTCCGGCAGTCATGGAGGTATGAAGAGCATGATTTTTGGTCGTGCTCTCGGTGAAAAGAGCAGTATAGAAGGGGATATGCCGCTTGGCATTGCTCTGCGGGGAATTTATACTCCCAAACTTGCAGGCGGAACAGTTCATTTGGGCGGTTCTGTTGTCTATGAGGATCTGAAAGATAACAGGTCCATAAAATTTAGTGACCGCCCGGAAGCGCGCGACAGCAAAGGCGGCAAAGCGTTAATCAGCCTGGCTATTGAAAACCCCAATCTAAACAGTACTTTAAAAAAGGGGCTGGAGGCGGCTTATCTTCTGGGTTCCTTTTCGCTTGCAGCCGAATATTTGCAAGTTAATGTGGATTTGAAATCGGCTGGAAATCCGACATTTGGAGGATGGCATCTGCAAAGCAGTT
The DNA here is from genome assembly GCA_034521495.1 of Balneolaceae bacterium. Classification (NCBI taxonomy): domain Bacteria; kingdom Pseudomonadati; phylum Balneolota; class Balneolia; order Balneolales; family Balneolaceae; species Balneolaceae bacterium. The sequence goes on along the minus strand of JAXHMK010000004.1, from coordinate 194,564 downwards.
ACATTTTCGGCGGAAAACGAACGTATTCGGACGGTACTTTTGATGGAGTGAAGCTCGACAATCAAACAGGCGCATGGGAGATTGGTGCACGTCTCAGTTACATGGATTTGAATGATTCAAACTACATCGGAGGTAAACAACGCAATATTACAGTTGCATTAAACCACTACGCTGCAGCCAATTTGCGGTTTATGCTGAATGTGATATTTGTAGATGTAACCGACAGACCAGGCGATCTAACCGATACCAGCCCTGTGATAAGTTCACTAAGAGCGATGTATTACTTTTAGCTTCGTTCTCATTCTCTATTTAAGCACAACAAATGCATCTATTTTTCAGTCAGTTAGCAGGTTTCATTTAAAGATCTTGAAAAAAACAATCGGCTGGTTCTGAAAAGCTATCTAATAATTTACACGGCTTTTATTCGCAAATCGTACCAACGAAAGCATCACCGGTACTTCAATTAACACACCAACCACGGTTACAAGCGCTGCTCCCGATTGCAGTCCAAAAAGGGCAATGGCCACAGCAACGGCCAGTTCAAAAAAGTTACTGGCACCAATCATTGCCCCGGGAGCGCATACCTGATACGGTAGCTTTAATAACCATTTGCCACCATACCACGCTATCGCAAAGATAAAATAGGTTTGAATGATAAGCGGAATCGCGATGAAAAAGATAGCTGAAGGTTGGTCAATGATCTTATCTCCCTGGTAGGCAAATAACAGAATAAGGGTAATCAGCAGAGCCGAAACAGATACCGGTTTAAACTTGGGCAGAAAACGGTTGAGATACCACTCTTCTCCTCGTTTGTTGATGAGAATATTGTGGGTTAAATATCCGGCAACCAGCGGAACCACCACAAATACCAGCACGGAAGCGACCAGCGTGCCATACGGAATGGTGATATCGGTAATACCGAGCAACAATCCTACGATGGGGATGAACAGAATTAATATCAGGAGGTCGTTCACCGAAACCTGCACGAGCGTATAATTGGGATCTCCATCCGATAAATAGGACCACACAAAAACCATCGCCGTACAGGGTGCCGCTCCCAGTAAAATAGCCCCGGCGATATATTGGTCGGCCAGTTCCGGGCTTAACCATGCCGAATACAACTGGTCGAAAAAGATCCACGCAAAAAAGGCCATGGTGAAGGGCTTAATGGCCCAGTTAATAATCACGGTCCAAACCACGCCTTTGGGCGATTTACCGATCTCTTTGAGGGATCCGAAATCGATCTGGAGCATCATGGGATAGATCATCATCCAGATCAAAATAGCGACCGGAATATTGACCCGGTAAATTTCCCACTTACTCAACACTTCAATGCTGTCGCCAAACAGGTAGCCCACTCCAATCCCGATAGCGATACAAAGCAATACCCACACCGTCAGGTATCGCTCAAAAAAATCCATTTTCTTTTCGTTACTGCTCATGTTTTTATTTTTTGTTATGAACTATAAATTCTGATTTAAGCTAACTCTTTTTTATTGGTAAAGGCCATGCGATGTGCTACCGATTCACCATGAATCCAGGGAATGGAGTAGAGGCGCTTGGCCTTCTCATTTTGAATGGTTTCCAAAATAGGCAATTCCTCTTTCGCCCGCTGTACCAGCAGGGGATCACTTACCTCCGTTGCAGAAAGGCTTTGATTGACGATCCATCCATACGGCTCAATATCAGCCCGGCGTAAATCTTCCTGAAGCTGTGCCGCTTCGTTCACCGGCGTGGTTTCTGGAAGCGTTACAAGCAGCAGACGGGAGTGTTCGGGATCCTGCAGATACATGTAGGGTGTTTTTAAGTTGCTTTTATCCATATTGGTGTTGCGCAGGATCTCCCGGTGATAGCTGCCGGCCGTATCAAGCAGAAGAAGCGTATGCCCCGTCGGTGCCGTATCAACGACCACAAACTGGCGTTTCGCTTTTTGGATGGCCTTGGAGAATGCATGAAAAACAGCGACCTCTTCGGTACAGGGGGATTCCAGGTCTTCCCGGAGCAGCTTGCGTCCCTCTTCATCCATATTTTTGCCTTTCTGCCGCATCACTTTTTCGATGTAATTTTGTGTCTCCTGTTTGGGATCAATGCGATCTACGGTGAGATTATCATTGGTGTCCATTACTCCCAACTGATCGGTGAGATGAGCAGCCGGATCGGTAGTGGTGAGATGAACCGGATATCCCTTATCGGCCAGTTTCAGGGCCACGGCAACAGCTACACTCGTTTTTCCGACCCCGCCTTTACCCATCGTCATAATCAATCCGTGATCTTGCCGGGTGAGGTCGCCAATCAGGTTGTCCAGGTCGGGGAGTGAAGCAAGCGGTTCTTTCTCCAGGTCAGCGGTATGATTGGCCATGATCTCCTCTTTCTCCAGCGGTTCAAACACCTTTCGAAGTTTGTCGATACCGAGAATATTATACGGACGAAGCGGAAAAATCTCCCGGTCCAGGTGTTGAATACTCTCCGGCATCTGTTCAATGGCCTGATCGGCGGTTTTCTTCATTTCTAAAGCCACATCATCACCGGCATCCAGCGGTTCAAAATACCCGTTGATCAACAACAACTGACTGGAAAGGCCAAGATCGTCCAGTTCCCGGCTCGATCTGGCGGCTTCTTTTAAAGCAGAAGATTCGGGACGGCTTACCAGGTAAACCGTGGTGGCATCCTCATCACGAAGCCGGCTTACCACTTCTTCATACAGCTCTTTGCTGCTTTTGAGCGGATGAGGTCGGACCGAGACAAGATGCACCATCCGGATTTTTGTCGATAAAGCTGCTCCACGCCGCCGGCAGTTCCAGCAAACGAAGCGTGTGTCCTGTGGGGGCGGTATCAAACACCACAATGTCATAGTCCTCGCCCTCATGCTCGCCGGCTACAAACCGGGAAAATTCATCGAAGGCAGCGATCTCGGTGGTGCATGCCCCGGAAAGTTCTTCGCGTATTTTCTTGAGCTGATCGGCTCCGAGAATATCTTCAAGCGGTTCCAGTGTGCGATTTCGATACTCTTCGGCCGCAATCTCCGGGTCAATATTGATCGCCTCGAGGCCGCTGACTCCTTCAACGGGCTGAACCTTGTCGTTTACTTCGCTTTGCAGCACATCGCCCAGGTTCGAAGCCGGATCGGTACTGATCAGCAGCACGCGATTTCCTTCATCCGCAAGTTTAACAGCTGTGGCGCATGCAAGCGTTGTTTTACCTACGCCGCCTTTTCCGGTAAAAAATATATATGGGGTAATTTTAGATAACATAATAGATGATTCTTCTTGATGATTTTTAAAAGTTTTTTATTTCGTGAGCTATAAATTTAGCAGCATCCGCTTCCGGGAGCGCAGCCGTTGGATGGTTGAGGCTGTACGCCCAGCAATTTATTGGCCAGTTGTACCATATTGGAAGTTGGATTTTCTTTTACCTGCTGTGCCATCTGCAAGGTTCGGGCAATGTCTTCTTTGGCAATACCCAGTTTTTCGGCCTCTTTGTAGTGATATTTCAGGCACGATTCGCAATTCGATGCCAGCGAAGCCGCTATCGCTACCAGTTCATTAATTTGTGCATTATAGATGGATTCCGGTGTTTCATCTGCCACTTCTTTATTTGCCGATTTTTCATCCAGTTCACACATCTCTTTCAGCATCGTACGGGCAGGATAATCTCCTTCCATTTTCAGCTTTCCATTTACAACTATAATCGGCAGAATCTCAGTTCCCGTGTTTTGAATGCGCGTAATAACTTCCGGGTTGCTTTTAAACGCTTCGGGTTCCTGGCCCAGGTTGTAGCGCTGTACGTCCACACCCTGACTTTTCAGCCATTTCAGGTCGTTATTAAAATCCACCAGTTTTTGATCCACTTCTGGTCCGCACACGCCGGTGCTGCAACACATTGGGGGATCGTACACTTCAATTTTTGTTTGTATATCCGTTTGTGTATTCATCTTTTCTGACTTGTTTTTTTGATTTCACTTAAATTTTTTTGGCAGTAGAACAATTATTTAATCTAAATTGAGCCGGGGGATGACTTTTGAAGTTCTGAATTGACCATATCTTGGTTCTGAAGCATTACACCCCTCCCGGCTAAAGCCGTACTCCCCTCGAGGGGAGATTGATCATCCCCCATTGCCCCCTTCGAAGGGGGACACTCACCAATATCCGCATACTTTATCGAATAAATTATAGGTTTCAAGTGGATACCTCCCGGGTTCTGCCCCGAGGTAGTTCATTGTTTGTAAGAAAATTCATAGAGATACTATTTATTCACCGTATTTCAGAGCGAGGCCAATCTGGCCGGCATGGTATGCGGTATGAGTTGTAATGCGGCCAAGGGCCTCCGCTTTTGTAACAGTACCAAACTCTGCGGTGGATACCTTTTCTTCCCAATCGTCAATATCACTGATCGCCAGCCCCAGTTCCTCTCCGGCTTTTTCAATCAGGTCGAGCAGAGGTTTGAGTTCGTTAAACTGTCCCCGGTCTTTCGCGATAGAGCCAATCGTTTGTGCTTTTACATTCAGTTCTCTTTCAAAAACGTTCTTGGCAAACAACAGCTCCACTTCCGCGATGTGACGCAGGAGCCATCCGATTGATGCCGCATCAGGGTGCAGCCTTTTGGTAAGGTCTGATTCTTCAATGGAATCAAGCTGATTGGTCAGGCGGGTTCGCCCCATCTTCCAGAGTTTATTGTACATAATTATCTATTTGGTTGAAGGGATTACCAATGTGTTGATTTTTCCGCCTTCGATGACTCGTCGGACAGTGCTTCCTAAAATATGGTCGGATATAAAATTTCGTCCCTGGGCCCCCATCACCACCAGCGATACAGAATGCTCCTTCATGGTTTTGATGATCTCCTGGGAGGGGACTCCGGTGGTGATGTTTATATCAATGGCAGCTTCTGTAACTTTTTGCAGGTCTTCTTTCAGGCGTTCGAGCCTGGATTGGTCAATGTCATTGAATTTTTGAATCTCTTTTTCATCACGATGCTTCATCGCTTCCCAGTTTTGCACATGCATCAACAAAATGTGTTCGGCCTGTGGAGCTACCTGCTTTTTGAAATGATAAAAGGCTTGTTCAGACGGCTCCGAAAAATCGGTTGCAAACAATACGTTTCGATTTATATCATGGCAGTAAAATTCACATTTTGCCGGATCGTTGTTTTCTTCAAGTTTATCGAGAAGTTGAATGAGCAGAAGGGGATTTTCCCCAAATCGCAACACCTGGTCGGCCGTACTGCCGATCAGAACTCCTTTGGCAAATCCCATGCCTTTGGTTCCAATAATGATCAGCGTTTCCGGATCTTTTTTGGCAAACTGAACCAGCTCCCGGGCGGGTTGTCCTTCTTTTAGAACAATCTCCGTTTTGAAGCCTTTCTCCTCGAACTGCTCTTTAAGCTCGTTCAGCTTCTTCTTCGTGTTATCCATAAAGGTATAACCGGCAAAATTCGTATAGCTGATTCCAAGTGCGTGAAACAGCGTTATGGATTCGATTCCCAGCGCCTTATACTGATCGGTGCAGTCGAGCAGCAGATCTGCGGTTTCGGAAAGATCGGTGGCTAAAATGGCTTTCTTTTTCATAGTTCTCTCCATGGTTCGTATTGGGTTTTAACAACAGTATAAATGATCAGGAGTAAATGCTTCAAACCAATCATCCATTAGCTCCTTCAGTTCATTCAATGTAGTTGGGTTGATACAATAGCAGGTACTTGTTCCTTCCACATCCCCTTTTATGAGCCCGGCCGACTTCAACACTTTCAGGTGCTGTGAGACGGTAGATTGAGCCAGCGGCAATTCGCTGGTTATATCCCCGCAAATACAGCTCTCTTGCCGGCTCAAAATTTCCAAAATAGCTAATCTTGCCGGGTGTGATAAAGCCTTTGCAAGTTCCGCCGTTTGAATGTGATTTTCTTTGAATAAAGATGCTTTCGTAAGTGCCATAATCGTATATCGTAATTATACGATTAAAGTACAGGGTCTTATTCCCTTTGTCAATCATTATTTTCGAGTTGCCGCCAAATGTCTTGTGATGATCTGCTCGTTCCGAAGGTCCATCTTCGTAATGCAGGCAGGCTAAACTTGTTTCTAAGAAAAAAAAGTTATTAACTGCATAACCAGATGAATTTCGTCGGGTTATGCAGTTGAAAATTAAAATGAATCACTCCAATATATAGTCGATCCTAAAGAACTAAAAATTGGGTTGTGGTAAGATTTACCAACAAGATACAACCACATAAAACACAGTAATTTTTTTCCATCTCTGATCCACTGTTCCATCCATTTCTTTAAATTCCATCCGGCTGCAGCCAAATAGGCGTTGATTTGGGACGATTCCTCCCCGTGCAGGTAGTTCTGTCTCATGCGGCGGTCGGTTTTCAGGTGTCCAATAATGGGCTCGGTGCCTGCCCTTCGCCGAAACCGTATGCTGGAAATAGGCCTCCCCGCAAAAGTACTGCACTGCAGGGATGGCTTTGCCGTATATAGCGATTCATTACCCGGGCTTTGGCCAGGGTCTCATCTCGGTAGTTGTAAATGCGTTTAAGCAGCAGACACCCAAATATAAAAAGAATCGGCATGGCGGGTTGACCGGTATGGCTGTAGTGCCCGGCTATTACTCTTCCCTGCGATAGCGGGGTGGAATAAAACCACCGGGTATACCCTGCTTCGAAAAAACAATCTGCCAGAGCTGGTTCTTCCGCGCCCGGAAACTGCCTGCGCAACTGAGCAGGTAATACTTCCACATGCGGTAGAACCGCTCGGAATAGTTCGATTTCAATTCATCCCAATGGTCTTCAAAATTTTGATGCCAGGCCATCAGGGTTTTGTCATAATAGGGCCCGAAGTTCTGCCAGTCTTCCATCACGAACAGTCCCTCGGAAGCCAGGGCCAGTTGCCGGATGGAAGGCAGGTGGGAATTTGGAAAGATGTATTTTTCGATCCACGGGTCAGTGGTGTGTACCGACCTGTTGCTGCCGATGGTATGCAGCAGGAAGACGCCTTCGTCTTTTAAACATCGGTGTACCACCTGCATTAAGGTCCGATAATTTTTACTCCCCACATGCTCGATCATGCCCAACGAGACAATATGATCAAACGGCTCATTAATTTCGCGGTAATCCTGCAGCCGGATCTCCACCGGCAGGCCCTTGCATTGTTCCCGGCCCAGTTGCACCTGCTCATCGGATACCGTGATGCCCACCACCTCGGCCCCATAATTTTCAGCGGCATATTTGGCAAAACTGCCCCAGCCGCAGCCGATATCAAGCACGCGCTGGCCTTCCTGCAGGCCTATTTTTCGGCATACCAGCTCCAGCTTGTCTTCCTGGGCTTCATCCAGCGTATCGGCTTCCTGCCAGTACCCGCAGGTGTAAACCATGCGCTTGTCGAGCATAGTCCGGTACAGGCTATTCCCTATATTGTAATGGTAGTCGCCGATTTCAAACGCTTTTCTTTTACTTTGACGATTGGTCAACAGGGATTTTAAATATTCAAGGATGACCACCGGTTTATACATTACTTTTTCCTCCAGTCCCGCTTGCAAGACTTTATAAAAAAACCGGTCGAGGGCTTCGGCATTCCACCATTTGTCCATGTATGCTTCTCCCAATCCCAGGGAACTCTTGCGAATAACCCGTTCAAACAACCGGTCGTCATACACTTGAATATCCCACGGACGGGAGCCGTTAATCCGGATATCCGCCGACTCCAACAGCGGTTGAATAGTCTTAATTACGTTTTTCATGATGAGACCTACTTGGATTTATATTATAATAGATGTCTATCTAAAGTTGCGTTTGCACCTGATAACCCTTGCGACCTTAGCTACCGAAACCGTTAACACGGCGATGATAAATGGAAAATAGGGCAGATGTATATCCACAGCATACAGGACTGCTCTCAAAAAGGAACCGCCTGCCACCAGTCCTATCCTTTCTCCAACATTAAACTGGTCAGAGAAGACATTGCAGGTATAATCAGCGCCAGGCTTACGCCAGCAGGGAAACTAGCTGGATGTAGTTTCAATGTCTTCTATGGGATGTCCCATTACAGATCAGGGATAGTTGTCTTTATTTATTGGTACTCATATCAGCAGCAGTTCTCCTTATTTTTGGTTGTTACATCGTTAATTAATGGAATCAATAGATCGTTTAGTTCCTGAATTCCCTTTTCACTCAAACAATAACAAGTTCGCACACCATCCATTTCAACGGTAATAATACCAACTTTTTTTAGTGCTTTTAGATGTTGCGAAACGGTTGACTGGGCCAGCGGCAGCTCTTCTGCTATATCTCCACAAATACAAGTTTCCCGATCTGCGAGCAGTTCTATAATGGCAACACGCGCTGGATGTCCGAGAGCTTTCATCAACTCAGCGGATCGCTTTTGCGAGGATTTAAATAATTTTGCTTTAGTAATGCCCATAAGTGTCACATTAATCGTAATTTTACGATTTAATAAACCGCACTTTTATTCTCTTTTCAATGTGCATTTACTGCTTCTTACTTTTTGTACAGTTGGGAAGCATCATTTCACCATCACTTTGGCGAGACAATATTTTTCGTTGTAGGAAATATGAGTTATTCCATTACTTTTTCTTTCTCTTCTTTTCTTTCAACACTCGTTTTGTAGCTCGCTCTTTGACTGTTGGCAAACTTAACCAGCGACAGCATGATCGGTACTTCGATTAGTACACCGACAACCGTAACCAACGCGGCACCCGATTGAATGCCGAACAGCATGATCGCCACGGCAACCGCCAGCTCGAAAAAGTTACTGGCTCCAATCATTGCACCCGGTGCACAGGTTTGGTAGTTCAGGTTTAGCCATTTTCCACCGTACCATGCTATGAAGAAAATGAAATAGGTTTGGATAATCAGCGGAACGGCGATGAGCAGGATGACTACAGGGTCATTTAAAATCCGGTCTCCCTGGTAGGCGAACAAAAGAATCAACGTCAACAGAAGAGCACTTATCGATACCGGCTTAAATTTTGGCAGAAATCGTATGGTATACCACTCCATTCCTTTTTTATTCACGAGTATCTTATGTGTGAAATAACCCGCAACCAATGGAATAACCACAAATGCCACAATAGATGTTACCAGTGTATTGTAGGGAATGGTGATATCTGTAATCCCCAATAAAAAAGCTACGATCGGGATGAAGAGAATCAGGATTAAAAGATCATTTACGGAAACCTGTACCAGCGTATACGTAGGGTCGCCATCAGACAGATACGACCACACAAAAACCATGGCCGTACAGGGTGCGGCTCCCAATAAAATAGCTCCGGCGATGTATTCCTGCGCCATGGATGGATCAATCCACGCGCCGTAGATGTGATAAAAGAAGATCCACGCAAAGAAAGCCATTGTGAACGGCTTAATCGCCCAGTTTATAATAACAGTCCAGACAACACCTTTCGGAGCTTTACCCACATCTTTCAATGAATCAAAGTCAATTTGCAGCATCATCGGGTAGATCATAGCCCAGATCAGTATCGTGATGGGAATGTTTACATTGTAAAGGTTAAAGTCGCTAAGCACCTCAATGGAATCCCCGGCGAGATATCCGAGGCCAATTCCAACTGCAATACAGATTAAAACCCAAACGGTAAGGTACTTTTCAAAAAAGTCGATCGATTTTTTTTCTTCAGACACTATTCTTCTATTTAATTATGTGTTAGATGATATTTTTTATTAAAAAAAATGATTAGCGGTCAGCCGGAATCAATAATAGTGGTTTTGACGTGTGACGGGCAACACGCATACTGTTACTTCCAACAAACAGGTTTTCCACAAAATTTTTACCCTGGGACCCCATAATAATCATGGAGATATCATTTTCATCGGCATATTCTGTTATTGTCAGTCCAACGTTACCTCTTTTTGTATCCGACCGGACATGCTTCAGCCCCATTTCTTTTAATTTGTTTTCACGATCTTCCATTAACGCAGAAGTATCATTGGTTGAAGTAGGTTGAACGTGAAAGATCGTGACTTTGGATTGGCTCAACTTTTCATTTTCAAACACTTCCATTGCCCTGTCGGCGTTTTCTGAGAAATCAGTAGCCAGTAACATGTTGTGAGTCATGTTTTTGCAGATGGAAACATTATTCTTGTCGGGATCATCTGATATTCTGAGCAGAAGAACCGGTAAAATCGCTCTTTGAATAACTTCTGTTGCTACACTTCCGAGAAAAAGTTCAGAAAAACGATTATGGCCTCGGTGTCCCAAAATTAGCAGATCAGCTTGAAGATCTTTTGCTGTTTTCAGAATGGTAACCGGAGCGTAGATATTCGATTCTATTTTTAATTCCCAATCTGTATCAAACCCCTGATCGCGCAAGTCTTGTGAATAGGATTCCAGCTTGGCTTCAAAGGATGACGTATCAAATTTTTCAGGCCCGCCGGGATACGGTTTTGAAACGGCCGTAACCAAGGTGATTTTTTCAATCCCAAGCGGTTTAAGATCACCCATACAGTACACCAGATCTTTACTGGATTTTGACAAGTCGAGAGCTATTAGAGCGTGTTTTAATTTCATTTTATGTCTCCAAATATTGATTTAGATTTATGTTATAAACCTTAGTTCGATTTTAAAATTATGATAAAAGATGCTCTCCTCCTTCGTAAAAAGGGGACTTTTGGAGCATTTCATTAAAGATTAAGAATTGAACTGAGGTTTATTTGTACTCTTTCTTTTTCAGGCCGTAACATCCTTTTTCTGTTTTGATACAAGTGTTTTCAAAACCGGTTCCTCTGCAACCCATGGAATCGCGTAGAGTTTTTTTGCATGTTTTTTATCGATTTCATCCAATAGCGGAACCTCTTCAGCTGCCCGCTGCTTGAGCAGAGGATCTGAAATATTGGTTGCCGACATACTTTGATTGGCAATCCACGCGTAGGGTTCAATATTGGATCTTCTCAAATCATCCTGAAGCTTTGCCGCTTCCGTAATCGGAGTGGTTTCCGGCAGAGCAACGATTAGCAGTTTGGAGTAATCCGGATCCTGCAGATACATGTATGGAGTTTTAAGCTTGTCTTTATCCATCTGTGTGTTTCTGAGAATCTCTTTGTGATAGCTTCCCGTTGTATCGAGCAGCAGCAGGGTGTGTCCGGTCGGCGCCGTATCCATCACCACAAACTTCCGTTTGGCCTCATGGATCGCTTTCGAAAACGCCTGGAAAACTGCAACCTCTTCCGTACAGGGAGATTCCAGATCTTCCCGCAGCAGCTTCAGCTCTTCATCGGTTTTATTCTTTCCGCGCTGTTTTAACACTTTTTCAATGTAGTTTTGCTTCTCTTCATCCGGATCGATGCGATCCACCGTCATATTTTCGGGTATTGTCATCTCTCCGATATGATCCATCAAATGGGCTGCAGGATCTGTGGTGGTCAGGTGAACGGGATATCCACGCTCGGCCAGTTTAAAGGCAACTGCTGCTGCGATCGTGGTTTTACCCACACCGCCTTTCCCCATAGTCATAACCAGTCCGTGCTCTTTTTCGGAAGAGATATCATCAACCAGTGCATCTATATCAGGCAGCTCACTTTCATGATCTTCCGTTAAAATAGACGTGCTATCCCTCTTGATTGCTTCCTTATCAAGCGATTCAAAAACAGTCCGCAAGCGATCAAGTCCCAGTAAATTATACGGCCTTAGCGGAAATACCATCTGCTCCATTTTTTTGAGGCGTTCGGGCATATTTTCCAAAGTCTCATCCGCTCTCTCTTTCATCTTGATGGCAAATGAATCGGTTTCGTCAATCGGCTCAAAATATCCATTGATCAACAGTACCTGATTTGAGAGCCCCATTTCATCCAGCTCCATACCCGATCGGTTGGCCTCACGAAGTGCGGAACCATCCGGGCGGCTCACAAGATAGATGGTCGTTGATCCTTCATCCTGCAGGCGTTCCACTACTTTTTGATAGCGCTCCTGGCTCGTCTTCAACGCAGATGACGGTCCAATACAGGAAGCTCCATCAGGATTCGACTCAATAAAATCGCTCCACGCTGCGGGCAGTTCCAGCAAACGAAGCGTGTGACCCGTTGGCGCCGTATCAAAAATGATCACATCATACGGCTGATCATCCTCATCGCCCGCTACATATCGTGCAAATTCGTCAAACGCAGCGATCTCCGTAGTACATGCGCCGGACAATTCTTCCCGTATTTTTTCAATTTCATGGTCAGGAAGTATATCCTCCATGGGAGAGATTACCCGATTTCTATACTCCTCCGCCGACAGTTCCGGATCAATATTAACCGCATGCAGGTTTTCAATTCCCTTTATCGGAGTGATTTTCTCCGTCACATCCGTTTCAAGAACCTCCTTTAAATTTGAGGCCGGGTCGGTACTGATCAACAGCACGCTTTTGCCTTCATCGGCAAGTTTAACGGCCGTTGCGCTGGCAAGAGAAGTTTTCCCCACTCCGCCTTTGCCGGTGAAAAAGATATAAGGTGTGATTTGCGGTAAGTTCTTCATAATGGTATTGGTTCTAATGGCTTGAAATTTCTTGGTAGTAAATCCCCTCTTGAGAGGGGACAGATGAAAACGCGTTTAGCGATTTCATCAGGGGTGTGTTTAGCAGGGCAATGAGTTAATCAAAAGAACACACCCTTCGCTTGACTCGATATGCTTCGCATGCTCGTCTACACTTTTCCCCTCTCAAGAGGGGAATTTTCACTAACAACATCCGCTGCCCGGAGCGCATCCGTTTGCAGGAGCTTGTTGTTCTACACCCAACAATTTGTTTGCAAGCTTGATCATGTTGCCTGCCGGAACCTGTTTTACATTTTGACCAATCTGCAATGCTTGTGAAATATCCTCTTCCGTCAATCCCAGTTCTTTTGATTTTTTATAGTGGAATTTAAGGCAAGATTCACAATTTGATGCCAAAGCTGCACCTAATGCAACTAACTCTTGTACTTGTTCTGTCATGACATTTTGTGATTGATCCATCTGTTTACCTTCAGCAGTTGATTTTTTTGTGTTTGAATTAATTTCCAGCATTTTTTCGAGTTGAGATCGATCCGGATAGCCGCCCTCTGCAACTACATCTCCATTCACTAAAATGAGTGGCAAACATTCAGTGCCTTCCTTTTGCAGTCTTGAGAGAACCTGTGGATTCATCTTAAACGCTTCCGGCTCCTGACCCAAATTGTAGCGTTTTACCTCTACTCCTTGTGTCTTTAACCATTTTACATCATTTGCAAAATCGACAATTTCGTCGTCTACATCGGGACCGCAGACGCCGGTACTGCAACACATTGCCGGATCATAAACTTCTAAAATTGTTTTTGTGTCTGTCTGAGTAGTCATTTTATACCTATTTGTGAGTGGTTATTTTATTCATCGTAAAATTACGATTAATGTTTTGAACATCCAACCTTAATTTCGGATCTCCTGCTATTTTTTTATTCGGATGGCCCAGCCTTTTTCAGATTAGTTACTGTTTTTATATACATCTGACTAGCATAATGCTGGACTCGGGGAATTCTGGAATTTAATTATTCCCCGTATTTCTTTGCCAGCGCAGCCTGTCCAGCGTGATAGGCGGTATGTGTTGTTATTCTGCCAAGAGCTTCCGCACGGGTGACAGTGCCAAATTCAGCCGTAGTAACTTCGCCTTCCCAATCCTCAATCTCCTGAATGGCTGCACCCAGTTCATCTCCCGCTCTTTCTATGAGCTCCAGCAGAGGTTCAAGCTCATCAAACTGTCCGTGGTCTTTGGCGATGGAGCCGATGGTTTGAGCTTTTAATTTCAGCTCTCGTCCGAAGACATTCTTGGCAAATAACAATTCCACTTCTGCGATGTGGCGCATCAGCCAGCCCACGCTGTTGCTATCGCTGTGAACTCGTTTCAGTAAGTCCTCTTTTTTCATGCTTTCCAGCTGATTGGTTAAACGGGTTCGTCCCATCTTCCACATGTCGTAAAATAGTTGATTGTTCATAATCTTTTATTTTTTAGTTTCTATTCTTGTTGGGTCTATCTTGTTTTTTGTGAACTCTTCTGCAGCCTGCTTGGCGGTTGTCAAAACCGGGCACCAAACATTCGGGATATCTACATCCTGTTCTCCTTTCGCCATTTTCTCCCAGCCCGATCTCATTTTTCTCAAATTCAACAGAGAAGCAACAAACATGATCATCATTCCGCTCATCACCATTATAAAGCTGAAGACAAGTTCCATGCTATATGTGGAGAAGTATTGAAGTTCAAATCCGCCGTACTTCATCATCAGATAGAGGCTCCAAAGCAGGAGACTTAAGATGGTCATCGAGATAAATACCGCTGAGTAAGCGTAAAGGTTTTTTGTCGAAAAAGGTTTGATATTACTCATAGGACTGTTTTTATTGATCTTTGAAAGTTTTAATGAAGGTATTACACCCTGGTGTGTAATCAGTGTAGTTTTATTCCGTATGTTCTTTGGTTTCAAATTCAGCTTCTTAAATTTATTTGATAAAACGAGTGCACCTTTTTCCGCATATTTCAATAAAAATCAACCTCCATTACGGAGCATGTCAGCGAACGGATTGGGGAGCGGACTCTCTTCAACTGCTTTTGCTGCTTTTTCAACATCATATTCCACACGAATAAATTCAACGTTTAGTCCATTAGGGCGGGACAAATCCAGGTCATCTTCCCACTCCAGCGTCACATAACAGGCACGCGGATCGCCATCCTTCGGTTTTCCCACGGATCCGATATTAATCGCATGGCGAAAGTTCCCGTCGCTGTCTTCCAATCTTTTGTGATAAGGTTTGTGGGTGTGGCCAAACGCCATGAGATGAGCGTTTGCTTTCTCCATCATTCGGATCATGCTTTTATCGGGTCGGTCTTCGAAAAGATATTCATTAATTTTCCTGGGGCTTCCATGTACAAGCAGCAGATGATAAGGATCCGTATTCACCCCAAACTCAACTCTGAGATGTGCGGGAAGTGACCGTAAATACTTTCGATTCTCTTCAGAGATAATCTTATTGGTGTAGGTGATGGATTCAACACCCCTGGCTTCATCTTCTTCATTTTTGTAAGCGCAGCCGCAGTCATCACTTTTCAATCCGACACCCTGGTCATAATTTCCTGCAATGACCGGAATTCCTTTTTCTCTGATGGTTTCAATCACTTCATTTGGATAGGGCGCATATCCAACAAGATCCCCAAGGCAATACACGGCATCAGGTTTACGGTTATAGATATCATTAAGTACTGGTTTAAGGGCATCAATATTTGCATGTATATCACTAAAAAGGGCGATTTTCATAAGTCAGCAGCAGGTTTTAACAAGTTTAGAGGATTAATAATATATTATTTAGTTCACTAATTGCATCCGGATTAAGACAGTAACAGGTACGAACGCTATCTACAGTTCTTGAGATTAATTCGACTTCTTTCAGAGCTTTCAAGTGTTGTGATATAGTAGATTGTGCCAGAGGAAGAACATCAGCAATATCACCGCAGAAACAAGAATCTCGCTCCATTAAAATTTTCAGAATTGTAATCCTTCCGGGGTGGCCGCCCTCTGATACCACATCTACATTTACTAAAATGAGTGGCAAACATTCAGTGCCTTTCTTTTGCAGCCTTGAGAGAACCTGTGGATTCATTTTAAAACGCTTCCGGCTCCTGTCCCAAGTTATAACGTTTTACTTCTACCCCCTGCGTCTTTAACCATTTTACATCATTTGCAAAACTGACAATTTCGTCGTCTACATTCGGGCTGCAGACGCCGGTACTGCAACACATTGCCGGATCATAAACTTCTAAAATTGTTTTCGTGTCTGTCTGAGTTGTCATGTTTTATCTGTCTGTGATGGTTTAAAACATCCAATCTTAATTTCGGATCTCATGCTATTTTTTTATTCGGATTAGCAAGCCTTTTATTTAATCGTAAAAATACGATTAATGATAGTGATTTCCAATCACAATTCTTCTTTCCCTTGATTTATTTCTGAATAGCTGAAAAAGACACTCATTAAAAAATTTTCTATATTTAGACAAAACACTCCGAATTACAGGCTGATTTCTTTCTGTTTGATTTAATTCGGATCAAAAAGTTAATTTTCAACAAAAAATTTCAGCATCATGCCTTTATACGAATATAAGTGTGTCGATTGTGGAGAGATCATCGAGTTCCGCTCATCGTACGATAAAAAGCAGGAAATGGTATCATCACTGCAATGTGAGAACTGCTCATCAAAAGAGTTTACGCAGGTGTTTAGCGGAATCGCCCTCACTGATTCAAAAAGTGAATCTTCCACGCCACCTACTACTGGAGGTTGCTGTTCCGGCGGTATGTGTGGTTTGTAAATACTCTGATAAGAAGCTGTTAATTTATTTTTAGGGATTATAATGACATCATTAAATGCAGGAAGCTTACATGAACAGAGGGCTTTGCAAAACCGTGGTTATTGGTCAATCTGAACTCGATTCAGATTCTCCATTCGTCTTTATAGCCAGTATCAGGAGATCCTGAATCAAGTTCAGGATGACGGTCATAGTTTTGCAAAGCCTTCTGTGATGATGATCTGCTAATGTCATGTCAATTCTCATTTGTCGGATATAGACCTGACAGCATTCCCGGTGCTTTTCCGGGTTTCTGTCAGCGTCAAGAAATCAACGCTGTCAGATCCAGTGGGTGCTGACAGGTTGCTTCATACATTTCATATTTGACTTAACACAAGTTACGAAGGTCCATCTTACTGTCACTATAATGCTTTAGCGAAAGGCGATATTCAATCTTTTAAATTAACTCCAATTCCCTCATTTTTGCTCGTTTCGAAGATCCATCTTCGTAACGCAGTCAGGGAGGCTAAACTTGTTTCTAAGAAAAAAAATGAATCACTCCAATAGATATAAATACCTGTCTCACTACCTCGATCAACTACGGTTGCAGGGCAGATATACATTTACCGGGGTGACATTAGATGAAGAGGATACTTTTAAAGCTGTGGCATTTAAAAACTCTTCGATTTTTTGAAGAAGCCCTGATTATAGTGAAGGGTTTGGAATAACACGACAACCTATCATTCAAGTGATCTGTCCAAATAAAAGAGGGCTTTGCATTACTGCCCGTCTGCACGCTGTATGTGCGGGCTGACGGGTTGGGGACACCCATCAGCCGGTAAAAACAACCGACAGATGGGTATTTCAAAGCCTCCTAAAACATATCTGAATGGGGAGGACAATACGCTACAGCATGAATACTGATACGTTGTTTTTAGCATTTGATAAAAAAATGGATTTTTATTATTAAATATTTAATAATAAATATTACCTGCCTGTTAGTTTATGAAGCTCGTAGAACTTAAAAAATAACAGAAAGATATGGGCATACAGATAAAAAAAGAGATTCCAGAGCTTTCTACTTTTCCATTATTCATTGCAGGTGATCAACCAAGCCATACTATTCATGCATACAATAGTGTTTTCCAAAAGCAAATCCAGGCTGGCTATGGAACGACTTCTTCAACCCTTTTTTATTTAATGGTGGACTTACCATGAAAAATGAATACACAGTTCTGCTTATAGAAGACCAGCCCGATGATGCGGAGTTGATTGAACTACAGTTGGCCAAAAGTGAACTGGATATGGTCATCATTCGTATTCAGACCATATCCGGGCTGATGGAGTCCCTGGAACAGGACAAGGCAGATTTGGTTATTAGTGATTATAACCTGGGAGATTTTACGGGCAAGGATGCACTTGACATCGTGAAAAACCATTCGGACCTGCCCTTCATCTTGGTGTCTGGATATCTGGGTGAGAAAAAAGCTGTGGAGATCATGGTGGCGGGTGCAGACGATTATATTAACAAGGATGAACTTGAACGCCTGAGACCAGTGGTCGTAAGAGAGATCTTACATTACAGGGAAAGGGTTAAAATCCAGCAGCAAAGAGATGTGGCTCTCCACCATCTTCAAGAAAGAGTTAAAGAGCAGCAATGCCTGCATCAAATTTCACGAATGGATGAACAAAAATATTCGATTTCAGAGCTATTGTCCAAAGTTGTCGATTATTTGCCAGCAGGTTTGCAATATCCGGGCATTACAGAAGCCATTATAAAATATGATGGGAACAGCTATCAAACTGAGAATTACAGAGATACACCATGGTCATTAACGGCTACAAATGATACGATAACGAATGGCCCTCTTATCATTCAGGTGATCTACCTGGAAGAAAAATCTGCATTGGATATCGGGCCTTTTTTAACTGAAGAACAGCATTTGATTGAGTCGGTACTGGACATATTGTCACTGAAAATCAATCGACTTCTGGACAAAAAAGAACTGGACCATAAACAGAAGCTTCTGGAGAGTGCCAACGATCTTGCACAAATTGGGAACTGGGAGGTGGATCTGGTTGAATCAACAATGATGTGGTCTCCCCAGGTGTACAAAATTCATGAAATGAAGAAGGGCTATGAACCCATTCTTTCCGAAGGCCTCAACTTTTATAAGGAGGGCAAACATCGGGATACCATTACTGAAGCCTTTACAAAAGCCGTAGAACAGGGCATACCCTGGGATCTGGAGCTTATAATTGTGACAGGCAGAGGGAATGAACGGTGGATTCGAACGATAGGTCAACCGGTCTTCAAAAATGGAAGGTGCGTTCGGGTATACGGAAGTTTCCAGAATATTGACAAGCGCAAGAGAGCCGAATCCCAAATGAAGATGCTTTCGAAAGTTGCCAGTGAAACACAAGATGCAGTTATTATTACGACTTTGGATCGGGAAATAGAATGGGTGAACCGTGCTTTTGAGAAACAAACTGGATATCTATTTGAAGAGGTAAAAGGAAAAAAACCGGATTTTTTACAAGGTTCTGACACCAACCAACAGACGGTGGCCTTCATGCACGAAAAGTTGGAGAACAGGGAGGAGTTCACAGCAGAAATTCTCAACTATACCAAGACCGGAGAACCCTATTGGGTTGATCTGGATGTTTCACCCATTACAGATGAGCATGGAAATGTAGTCAAGTTTTTCTCTATCCAGGAAGACATCACGGAGCGTAAAAATAACGTAAGTCAATTAAATGAGAAGCAGCATCGATTAGAAGAAGCTCAACGGATTGGAAAGATTGGAGATTGGGATTATGATATTCAAACAGGAGAGATATTCTGGTCAGATCAAATGTATGAGATCTATGACCGGGATCCATCCCTGGGACCTCCGGGATATGAGGAGTTGGCTGCCTATTACCCCGAGGATGCGGAACTTCATCATGAGATGGTAGAACGAGCCTTTGAAACTGGAGAAAGCTATGCTTTGGATCTAAAACTTCACACAGAAAAAGGCAAAGAAAAGTACATTCATGCGGATGGTTTTGCCAATACAGATGAGCAGGGAACCACTGTTAAACTCCATGGAGTGGTTCAGGATATTACCGATCGAAAAGCAAAAGAGTTAGAGTTAGCCGCCAATCAACGACAGATCACGGCGATTGTTGATAATATCGAAGGTGTCTTATACCGGTATATATTGAGATCTGATGGCACCGATAAAATGGTATATATCAGCAGCGGTATTGAACGGATACTTGGAGTTACGACTGAGGAAGCTAAGGAATCAACCGAAAAATTGTGGAAATCTGTTGATAAGAGAGATTTAGACAGATTTACTAAATCAGTTGAAAAATCTGCAGAAACGCTGCAACCGTGGTATGAAGAATATCGAATAGAGACTCCACAGGGTGAAAAAAATGGATACGGGGAACCGGGCGCCCCACACAGTTGAAAAACGGCACGATTCAATGGGATACGCTCATTGTGGATATTACTGATGAAGTTCGCCAACAACAGGTCAATGAAACGCTTGTCCAGGAGATCCACCATCGGGTAAAAAATAACCTGGCCATTATTATCGGTTTTCTGGAATTGCAACTGGAGGATCTTAATGAACAAAGCCCCGAGCGATTAACCCTTGAGAGGGCGATGACCCGAATCTATTCCATTGCGGAGATCCACAAGCTCCTGCATGAAGGATCAAATCTGGTGGATATCAATGTTAAAAAGTATATGGACCATTTGATTGAGCATATTACAGATACCATAAATGTTGGTGATGGGCTCCATGTGGATCTGCAGGTTGATAGGCTGCAGATGAATGTTAATGAACTCACACCTTTGGGAATGTTGTTAAGCGAATTACTTACAAATTCAGCGAAGTATGCGTTGAACCGTAACAAGCGAGGACACATTCAAATAAATATTTCCAGTCTCAATGGATCCTATAACGTGCGTTACCATGACACAGGACCCGGAATAGATAAATTGGAATTTGAAAATCCAAAAGATACAGACTTTAATATCGTACACCTCCTGTTAAGACAACTGGAAGCCGATTATAAGTTGTTAAATAAGGATGGTTTTGGATTAGAGTTCACCTTTAAAGAAAGACAAAAAGGGGCTCATAGTAATATTGGAATTTAAACTGGAATTACATCTTTGGGAGTTTTCTCTTCCGTCAATTACAAGGATAGATTCTGTTCAATGAATGCTATATCCAAATAGTAATCATCCTCTCATCTTACAAGATAGTTGTGGGCTAATGATCAGCCTTTTTTTGGTTGTGTAAAGTCGAATCTCCTTCATTCGAAATATTCTTCTGTCTGGTTTTCAATACGTAATGGATTGATCTTGTAGGTAAATTGAGGATTATCGAATCCACGAGAGGCAATTAAAACATTGAGAAGTGGTAAATGTGGGATGTCCATAAATCCGCTATAATCACATGATTGTACCTGCAGAAATTCAACAACAGGCCCGTGAGGTCGGAGTACGTGATACCCAAATGGAAAAGGATTACATCTTGTCCTGGATTAATCAGGATATAATATAAAAGAGGAACCCAGTATTCCATTGGAGGTACCGATTACAGATTTTTAAAATATGCTTTAAAACGGCATAAACTGCCCTATTCTATTTCTTTCCTATTACTTTTGGACCGCCAAAAGTAATCAAAAACTCTCGGCTGTGATGGCTTCCGGGCATGGTTTGCCCGCACGGGTACACTCTGCGAATGCTCACAGGGTGAGCGCGCAGAGCGATTTCTCCCGTGCTGTGCTGCAAATCATGCAATTCCTCCACCCATCAAGGCCGAATTTAATTAATCTATAATCGACAACCAGGATTTACGAGAATAGCAGGAAAACCGATGGAAACGGTGAGAAAGAAGTTCAGCGCTATTTTAGAAATATTGAGTTTTAGGTGGAGGTGCCAACCAAGATCACGATAAAGATAGTGACCAAGCTGCTGCTCAATTGTTACAGATGTTCGTACTCTGTACACAGCATTCCCGAAAGGAAAATATTGTATCTGTTTAGCGCGAACTGAGAACCTGACAGAGCTTGAACGTAGTGAAATCCTGTCAGAGTTCGGTTGTTCACAGACATTTTGCAATGACAGCCAAGTTTTGCGACTCTTGCAGGAGATCGAAAAGCACGATCACTCTCAGGTCGCTAAACAGGCACGAAATATTCGAGTCGTTGGGTTTAAGTAATCACCAATTCAAATATCAGTGCCATATTGAACCACTGTTAGAATTCGACTGGTTTGAGTTCATGAAAAAATGAGGTGTAACTACGTTCTTATATATACCCTTGTTATTTTAAGAATACCATGAATCAAACATACGTACGAACCAAGGCTAATCAGAACAGGATTTATACTTAATCGAACAAACAGATGGCAAAAGAGGATAAGAAAATAATTATTGAATTTGTTGATGAAGATTTCTTTAAAAACCTGGAGGAAGAAAACAGGAAGAAATTTTTATCAGAACTGGAATCTTTACAGTTAAAGTATACTGTTGGTAATATTGAGAAGTATGCTACATTTCTTAATGAAAAATTAGAATTTCCATTTGTCGGATATCACAATATCGATAATGGGATGTTTGGTGAAAAAAGAGTTCAAATAAAAGTAGAGGGTATAATAGAAAACAGATCAAAACAACCGATAAAATGCTCTTGTAAAACTTCAAGGAATGCAACTAAAAAAATTTATCTTCATTTTATTGAGGTGGATGAAACGGATAAAAATAAAGAGATGATTGATCATTACAAGAAGTGGTATTTTAAAAACCATTAGAAAGAATAGGAGAAGGCTTTGCAAAACCGTGGTTATCGGTCAAACTGAACTCGATTCAGATTCTCCACTCGTCTTTATAGTCAGTATCTGGAGATCCTGAATCAAGCCTGCTTGCACTAAGCTTCGGCAGACAGGTTCAGGATGACGGTCAGAGTTTTGCAAAGCCTTCTACGATAAATTTGAAACGTAGTGAATTCGAAAAAAACAGATTTGAAAGTCAGTGTCAGCCTTTGATAGAGAAACTGAAATCAATAAATGTAGTGTCTCTAATGAATCGTTGAATGAAAGTTTGGAAATGATAGAAGAGATCTCAACTTTTCATCCTGTTTAATAATAATTGGATTAAAAAAAGCGACTATGGACACTGACGATTTATCGACTGAGGCATATGAAGGTATCATCATAGAGGCAGAAAAATTCGACCACGATTTGACACTTCGTTTTGGAGTTTTAGCCTCAAGTTGCAAAGACGAAGAAGAGTACCTGAATAAAGCCACCGACTTAATTTCCGAAATCCGATCGTTAGATGAAGATGAATTAACAGACCTATTCTTCGGTAAATTACCGGATACCGATGCATTAAATCTGACACTTGATCGTATCATCGAAAACATTGACCAGGTAAGAAAAGTACCTGAAGAAAAAAGGCATTATGAATTTTAAAGCGGATATTTCAGCAAGAAAATTCAAGTCAATTTCTCAAATAAATGGCAATTGAACGATTGTATGATTTTACACCAAACTATTAGTACTGATCGCGGAAATAAATAACTACGGGAACCATTGTGGGTAAGTAAACCAAATCAATTGATCATGGAGAACCTTTCTGTTCATTTTGTCTTGAAACAAAACGAACCAAAAATTCAAGGCTGTGAAAAAATTGTCGGCGGTCACGGAGTTTCTGCTACCTTTTATCAATGGTCCGCCGCACTTAACGCTTGTTAATTGGTTTCTCACCGGTATGATAAAAGGTCCCCGCAGATCCTCCAGCTCCCTCATTCCGCCAATTTTTTCAAGGCCGACAGCGTCTCCTACTGCAGGATTCATATTCTCCAATTATATTCAAAATACTTAGGCTGTTGAGAAAAAAATCATTTACCCACAATGTTTCATGTAGATCCTTAATAACTTAATCTCTTGGATTCTGAACGGTCAGTTCACAGATGAATTTCTTCGTGTTCAAATACCCCTAAAATTTCACAACTCATCATGCCGGGCGGCTTCCATTACCCTGAAAATATGGAGTACGTGCGGAAAGATGGCATCCATGCTTTCTTTGGCACCGTTTGTTGAGCCGGGCAGGGCCAGCACAAGGGAGTCTTCAATGAGCCCGCTCACGCTTCTGGAGAGCATGCTGTAGGGCGTGCGGTCTTGTCCATAGCTGCGGATGGCTTCCTCGATGCCCGGAATTTCACGGTCCAGCATGGGGCGCAGCGCTTCGGGGGTTACATCACGGGGCGACATTCCCGTGCCGCCGGTAAAGATGATCATATCTGTTTTTTGATCCACATGTTTTTGGGTGAGGTCAACAATCTGCCTCTTCTCATCCGGGATAATCGTGTATTCTGCTATGGAAATGTCAGACTCTTCCAGTTTGGCGATGATCGCTTTTCCGGCCCGGTCTTCTTTTGTGCCTTTCGAGATGGAATCGGAGCAGACAATAACGGCGGCCGAGAGTCCTTCCCGAAGTTTTTTGGAATAGCTGCTTTTTCCCCCTTTTTTCTCGAGCAGTTTTATAGAGCCGATTTCGATCTCTTTATCAATCGGTTTTAACATATCATACGCCGTGAGAGCCGCCACACTGGCTGCATGCATCGCCTCTACCTCCACCCCGGTTTTGTAGATGGTTTTGATCTCCATTTCAATTCGAATGGTTAAATCTTCAATGGTGAAGTTTACACCGGCATATTCGATGGGCAGCGGGTGGCAATCGGGAATCATATCGCTGGTTCGTTTGGCGGCGAAGAGCGCGGCCGCTTTGGCCATTTCAAAAAGATCTCCTTTTGGCACCTTTTTTTGCTCAATGGCTGTGATGGTTTCCTGTTTACTAACCTTTACCACGGCCTGCGCTTTTGCATACCGGAGCGTAGATGATTTATGTGTGATATCGACCATAATCTTATCGGTTTACTTTCCAGCTATAATTTTCATCGTCAAGGATCTCTTTTCCCCAGATCGGCAGTTCGTTTTTAATTTTTTCAACCAAAACCCTGCAGGCTTCGGTGGCATCTTTCCGGTGTTTGGACGAGACAAATACAAACAGGTTGATTTCGCCAACCTTGATATTTCCCAGGCTGTGATACACGTGCATGCACGACAGGGAATATTCATCAAAGAGTTCTTCACGAATCTCCGCGTACTTTTTTTCCGCCATCTCCCGGTAAGCGGTAAACTCAATGGATTGCACCACACCCTCTTCTTTTTCATCGGCGCGGATCTGTCCCAAAAATATCTGGTGGGCACCGATACCGGTTTTGGTGCTGTGTTTGGCAATAGCTTCTGAAATAAACGCCGGGGTGATGGCCCCTTCCATAAAAAGCGATGATGATTTACTCATGGTGTCCGTTTTGTTGAAATTGATTCCATTCTTTGAGCCCGCCTTTGAGATTGTACAGGCTGCTATTGTGATCTTTTTCTGATAGCTGACGAATAGCCGAAGCGCTGCGCTTGCCAACTTCACAGTAAACAACTGTTTTGTTTTTAAGTTTGATGCTATCCAGTTTCTGTTTCAGCTTGCTCAAAGGAACGCGGCGTCCTTTCAATTCCACCGGCGAGTCGCCCTCATGGTATTCCCTCACATCGATGAATTGGAGCTGATCTGATGTTTGAAGCAGTTCTTCGAGCTCTTTGGGCGTAATTTCCTGAATGTTGCTGGTATCACAGGCGAAGTCGTAGCTGTATGCTTGAAGTGATTCAAAATTCTTTGGGGTTTGTTCTGCTGATTCATGATTTCGTTCAAGTGTCAACAGGGTCGTGTTCATGGTCATCGCATCCAGCATCCACAATTTTCCGGATAGAACAGCCCCGATTCCTGTAATCCATTTAATGACTTCATTCGCCTGCACGGTTCCGATGAGTCCGGGCAATACACCGAGCACACCGGCCTCCGCGCAATTCATGACCGATCCTTCTTCTGGCGGCTGTGGAAACAGGCAACGGTAGGATGGCGGTTCCTTCGAGCTGCGGTAATCATGAAACACGCTCACCTGACCCTGATAGCGATGAATAGATCCGTACACCATCGGTTTTTTCAGGATGGCACAGGCATCATTAATCAAATAGCGGGTGCTGAAATTATCCGTGCAGTCCACGACCATGTCATAAGGTTCAAACAGTTCCCGGACGTTACTGCTTGTAAGCTGCGTGTTGTGTGGCTGAATGTCGATCAGTGAGTTCCGCTTGCGGAGATAATCGGCAGCCCGTTCTGCCTTGGGATGTCCAATATCCGATTCCCTGAAAATCACCTGCCGCTGAAGATTCGTCAATTCCACCACATCATGATCCACAATCCCGATCGTTCCCACACCCGCAGCCGCCAGGTATTGCAGAACAGGGCATCCCAGTCCGCCGGCGCCCACTACCAACACCTTGGCCTGCTTTAATTTTTGTTGGCCTTCAGGTCCCAGCTCTTGCAAAAGCAAATGCCGGCTGTAACGGTTCTGTTCGCGTTCAGATAACATTCCTCAACCTCCTGAAAATGGCGGCAGCAATGCGATTTCATCATTGGGAGAAATCTTCTGATCTCCCGAAACAATGGCCTGATTAACAGAGATTTTATAATTCACACCTTTAAATGAAGGGTACTTGCTGTTCACTTTTTGTAACAGTTCTTCCGTTGTTGATACGTCTGAAATTTCAATTTTACTGGCCTGAGCGTTGTCCGCCAGCACTCCGAATAATGTTGCTTTAATCGTCATAATTTGTCTCATGTTCTTTTACTTCTTCGGGGGTATTCAAATTGGCAAACCAGTTTTTATATTCAGGTTCAACATCTGAAACATCTATGAAGGCCGTATTAATTGTTTTAAGAAATTTATGCATGCTTAACTGTCCGTCTTCGATAGATAATTTCATTCGGTCCGCAATCTCTTTTTTATAAACAGCGCAGAGCGGTTGCAATTGTTCTCCTTGAACCGGAACCCACGCCTGATATTCATCCTGATAATTTACCAGTCTTTTCAGGAAAGAAACAGGAACCAGGGGAATATCACAACTGAGCACCAGGTTGTATTCTGTTTGCGCATAGTGGAGTCCGGTGTAAATTCCACCCAGCGGACCTTTGTCTTGTATCAGGTCGGAATAGGTGGGTACGCCAAAATGTTCGTAGCCGGGTTGATTCGTGATAATCATAACCTTCTTCGTAATAGTTTGGGCTTTATCTATTATGTGCTGTACCATCGGTTTGCCATTCAACAAAACCAACCCTTTGTCGCGACCCATCCGGCGGCTCTGTCCACCGGCTAATATTATGGCGGTGATCGGGTTTGAATTTTTCATACAGGCAACAAGTGAGTTTCCACGTTGTCTCCGGGTTTATATTCTTTTTCTCCTGCAGGCAACAGTACCAGTGCGTTAGCTTCGGCAAAGGTCTGGAGCATATCGGATCCTTGTCCGCCTAAAATGGTTACTTCTCCATTAGTAACCTTGGCTTTATAAAAGATAGCACGGGTATCATTCATCGTGAAACGAATTGGTCAGCGGCAGGTTTTTTTGGGGAAGTTCATAATCAGAATAACCGCTCATTTTTTTAATGGATGGCAGCACATATTCATAGAAACAGACCAGGGCTGAGGCGGGATTTCCGGGCAGTGCGAAAACCAGTTTATCTCCTCTTCTTGCCGGCGTAGATCGGCTTGCCCGGTTTTTGTTTTACTTTGTAGAAGATCTGCTCAACGCCGAGCTCCTCAAGCGTCTGTTTCACCAGGTCGTATTTACCCACCGAGATGCCGCCAGTTGTTATAACCAGATCAGATTGATTCAACAGGTTTTCCAATGATGTTTTCAAATCTTGCGAGGTATCCTGAACCGATTCTGCTATTTGTGCGGTAAAGCCGGACTGCCGAAGTGCGGCGTTCAGCATGGAAGAGTTGCTTTCGTAGATTTCGCCGGGCTGCAATTCTTCACCCGGTTTTCGTAACTCGTTACCTGTGGCAAGAATAGCCACTTCTGGTTTTCGGATTACTTCTGCCTCAGAAATACCCAAAGCATTCAAAAAGCCGATGGCTGCGGGCGTAAGTTTGGAACCTTTCTTCAGTGCTAAATCTCCTTTTTTTATCCGGGAACCTGCCGGCCGGATATTGTTTTCACCGGCTATATCCTCACTCGAAATGATCACTGATTTTCCGTCCGTTTCCACATACTCCTGGCGAACCACGCATCGGGTCTGGTCCGGGACTGGCGCACCTGTGAAAATACGCACAGCACTATTGGGCGTGATGGCGTCATTGAAAAACCCGCCGGCCTGAACTTCCCCTTTCAACGGTAAAGTAATATTCTTTTGGCTGGCCAGTGTTTCATCCTCAACTCTCACAGCATACCCATCCATTGCCGATTGATTGAACATGGGAATAGAGATATCAGAAAAAAGATCATCTGCCAAAATGTAGCCTTCACTTTCAGATACCGGTCTGTTGCCGGGTTGAAGAGGCTGGATAATGTTGAATAACCGTGATTTAGCTTCAGGAATAGAAATCATAGAAGGACATTTATTTCAGTGTAACATATGAATCATTGCCGGAGCAGTCGAATTTTGTTGGTCCAGCAGTACAAATGTAAGCTTTTTACAGCCTTGACATATAATCTTATTAACTTGAGTTTGATTCTTAATCTGTATCAAAGTGTATCTAAAGTCCCCTCCTTTTTCAAGGAGGGGATTTAGGGGTGGTTGGAAAAGAATGAATCAGTCGAATTTTCAATTTCAGCCCTGATTAAATTACACGCCTCGAAAAAATAAGGCATCATATTTTTAACGTACAGGAGGCTTTAAAAGCAAAGACTTCGGAAGTCTTCTTTAGTATCGTTTGAGTTGATTTTATAAATAAAAACACAGCTTTTGAAAATGTTTGTAAAGACTTCCGAAGTCTTCCATGCCCAATATTTTATTGTTTCCTTGATAGTAGATTAACTGCTGAAGTATGGTTAATGTAATAATACCCTGCGAAACCGGATTGATAGCAGCATGATAAGAGTAGTAGATCCTGCTGACATCAGGCAGTAGATGCAAAGTGCATTGATCACAAAAAACATTACATATACAAGCCACATAGAGAAAAGAAAAGCAGGGACTGTTACAAAGGGGAGGTATCGAAATAGAAAGGGTTTTTTCGTGTCTAACCATACAACACCAATTACTAATAAACCCGAATAAAAGAGTGATCCGAGCAGGGCTATTGGCACAGGCCCAATCGTTGCATATTCACTTAATGCTACTTCATCACACCCCTCTAACACCGTACAAACCGGCAAGCTGCCCAAATAATGTGATGCGGTAAGATAGGCTGAATCTGCAAAACCGAAGAGTGCAAAAGCCATATAAGCTATTACCCAAGAAAAATGGTTTGAAGTTGGTTTGTCCATCTGATTTTTTTCTGAAAGGGCTTTGAAAGACTTCCTCATAATCCCCTGTTGAATCATTAGGAGAGGGTTGGGGAGGTCAAAACAATACTGTTTCAAAGTTCCCTGTAATAATAGTTATTCGTTAATATACGACTCTATCAGCTCGCGGTAGGCATCCTGTGAATTTGGGTTCTGAATACGGTCACCGTTAATGAAGAGAGCAGGTACGGAATTCACCCCAAGTTCTCGTCCGCTCTCGTAGTCCGATTGTATGCGCTCTGCAATAGAGGGATCCTGCAAATCTTTATCTAATTGGTCCATGTCAAGATGCAGGGTCTCTGCATACTGTCGAAATAGTGATTCAGCATTACCTCCTGACCATTGGTGTTGGTTTATATAGATGAGATTATGCATACTCCAAAACTCTCCCTGTCTACCTGCAGCCTCAGCATATATGGCTGCCATCCGCGAATACTGAAAACTTTGTAATGGAAAATGGCGATACACAAAGAGAATTTCTTCTCCTGCCTCTTTGCTAAGCTGATCGTCGAAAGCAGCATAATACCTGCATGCCGGACACTGAAAGTCGCTGTACTTTATAATAACAACCTCAGCCTGGGGGTTACCTTTGGTCCAGTCTCTTCCTCTTACTTGCAGAATGCCGGGTATATCATCACTACTAATTGTGTTTGGTGCGTCGTTATTTACCGATGAAACCGGCTCATTATCTGCAAGGCTTATCATTATATATACAATTAAAAGCATTACCCCAATAAGGGTGCTCCATAACAGAATACGTTTATTCATTAGCATAAATTTGATGATGATAACCAGTAGCGATATTGATAGAACAGCTACTTAATTATTGGGTTTGATGATATTTTTTAGTGAATGTATAGATTACATAAAGAGAACGTTTAAATACTTCCACACAACTTTTTAAACGAACCAAAAATGGAATGGGAAGAGTAAAAATTGGTGCTTCTAAGGCTCCCGCAAGATTTTTTAACAGAAGGCTTTGCAAAACTCTGACCGTCATCCTGAACTTGATTCAGGATCTCCAGATACTGGCTATAAAGACGAATGGAGAATCTGAATCGAGTTCAGATTGACCAATAACCACGGTTTTGCAAAGCCCTCTAACAACTAAATGTATGTTAATGGTAGTCAAATAATTTAACTATCAGGAATTCCCCCATAGCCTCTTCATGAATCCACCTATCTGATACACAGGTTTCTACTAATAGTTAAAGAAAAAGGTATTTCGGACTTTAATGACGGAATAAATACCTTTGTCTTAGTTTAAAAAAAGCCGTTATAAATAAAATTCATTGATTATGAGATTCTTATTAAAAATTGGAATAATATTTTTGGGCTTTGCCTTCCTTAACCCAGGGAGTGGTAACTGCCCAAACCAGTTCCGAAGATGAACCAAAATTAGAAGTTTGGGGATACGTTTTTGGAGATATGTATTGGAAAGCGGATGGAGATGAGGCGCTCTGGGGACGTGGAGAATTTATGAATACTGAGAAAAACGCCATCGGAGGTAACCTACGTAGAATTTATGTGGGCTTCGATCATGATATTTCAAGTAATCTAACAACTCGTGTTCTATTTGAAACAAATTCGGGTACGATAGATCCAAGCGGAAAATTTTCTCCAATTGTGAAGCTTGGCTATATTCGGTGGAATGTTCCAGTAGATTTTCTTCACAACAATGTTGTGAGCGTTGGGCTTATTCCAACTCCAATCTTTTCCTTTCCGGAAAAATCATTCGGATACCGTTCCGTAGAAAAAGAGGCTCTGGATGCCCGGGGCATTGGACGCTCTGCTGACCAGGGTATTTCATACAGTGCAACGTTTGATGAAAATTCAAACTTCGGTTTTACTACGTTGGTAGGAAACGGAACCGGAAACAGGCCAACAGAAACCAAGCGGCTGGAATACACCGGATCTGTATTCGCAAAATTTCTGGACAGCCGACTTACAGTTGAAACTATGTTTAACTATAAGTCGCAGGGAGATGACAGAGAAAACTCTATTCTTCGCGGATTTTTAGGCTATGAGACAGATCGATTTCGTCTTGGCGGGGAAGTTGCCCGAATTATTAATAATGTAGAAACAGCTCAGGGATTTAATGAAGTAAAGCCACTTTTATATTCGGTATTCGCTGCATTTAACATACCTCGAATCAGTAATGATTTAGAATTTTTTGGGCGATATGACAGGTTTGATCCCGACACTGATTTCAGTACCAATAAAATATATCCCAACGATCTCCGGTTTTTTTCCAATCAATCCCTTGTAATCCTTGGGTTAAAATACCAGCCAATAGAACGGGTAAGCATCATGCCCAACCTCTACTTTAATATTTATGATGAAAAAAGAGATGAAATTGAAGACCGTAAAACAGATATTATTCTGAGAACAACCATTTATTACTCATTTTAGCCGATACTAAAATCCAAAGATTATGAATCCATTTTACAAGTCAGAAAAGCCCACTAAAGATATCTCAGTAGTTGAGGACGAGAATCAGTTAAAAGAGATCTTTGGAATGGAGCCGGAAGACTCGGTGGAGGAAATGCCGGAAAATAATCGTAAACGATTTCTAAAACAGGCAATAACTCTGCTCGGAACCGGAATGTATGTCTTTACCGGCTGTTAGTGAAAGAAGGGCTTGGCAGCCGTTGAAGAAGATCCTGAACGGATGCACCGGATGATCAACTTCCTTGAAGGATATGGCCTGTCTTTGATATAGATGAGCATGAAAATATGATCATCCGAATGCAGAAAGAACTGCAGCATGGCGATGGAAAAACCCATTGAAGGAACGAAGCTGGGTGATGATCATCGATCTGCGAAAATGTACGGGTTGTGGTGCCTGTACAGTGTCCTGTGTTGCAGAGAATCATCTTCCTCCGGCCGTGGTTTATCGGCCGGTAATTGAAGAAGAAATTGGAACCTATCCAAACGTATCTCAACAATCGCTGCCGCGACCCTGTATGCAGTGTGAGGAGCCTCCCTGCGTACCTGTTTGCCCGGTAAATGCAACCTGGGTACGGCCTGATGGTATTGTTGATATGGATTACGACCAATGTATTGGATGTAAATATTGCATTACAGCATGTCCGTACCACGCACGGACGTTCGATTTTGGTATTAATTACACCGATGGAACTCCCGCCAAGCAGCCGTATGAAATAGCAGCCAATTACGAATATGGCAAAGGTTATACGCACGAATCGGGAGACCCTGTGATTGGCAGTGTACGAAAGTGCCATTTCTGCACGCATAAACTCGATGAAGGCATGCTTCCATCCTGTGTAACCACCTGCATCGGGTATGCCACCTATTTCGGTGATGCAAACGATCCAAATAGCCTGGTTTCAGAACTGATTGGACAGCGCAATCAATTCAGGTTGAAAGAAGAGCTGGGTACCAAACCGCGGGTTTACTACCTCACCTGATATATCTTTAACACTTTAGAACATTTCGTTATGTCTTCAAGCACAGCAACATTTAAAATAGAAAGAAAAAAAGATTTCAGAATATCATTGGGTGTAGCCATTCTGGCTTTAATTGTCGGAGCTATTGGCCTGTTCCAGATGTTTGTGATGCACAATCACGGCGCTCTCACCAGTTATGTTCCCTGGGGTCTTCTGGTTGGCGCATATATCTATATGATATGGATAGAAGTAGGGACCATTCTTGCCTTCACTATTCTCTACTATGGCATGAAAATGAAATCTTTGAAAAAGCTGACGCCCGTGGTGCTCATAGCTGCAATATCCGCACTGGCGGCAGCGATGACTCTTGTGGGAACTAAACTTGGTC
Organism: Balneolaceae bacterium; assembly: GCA_034521495.1. Classification (NCBI taxonomy): domain Bacteria; kingdom Pseudomonadati; phylum Balneolota; class Balneolia; order Balneolales; family Balneolaceae; species Balneolaceae bacterium. The sequence continues at coordinate 162,086 of JAXHMK010000004.1, read as the reverse complement.
ACCCATTCCGGGCATGGAAAGTGTTCCTGGAACCCAGCTTTAGCTCGGTAATGATTTGGGAAATCTGGACGCATATCCTCTTTATTTTTCTGCTGTTAGGCATGCTCTACGCCACCATTAAAAATAAGGATGTGCTTCTGAAACGGCTGAGCTATATCAGTGTTCCGATTGGGATTGTTTTTATTAGTTTGGTTGGAGCCCTGTTTGGTGTGGTTGCAGCGCGTCCGTTCTGGAACGTATCGGTTATGCCGCTCATGTTCTTCATTGCCTCTATTGTGGCAGGTGTCGCGCTACTGACCCTTATTCATCTGCTATTCTCTCCAACTAAGGGAACAGAAGCATATACAGATACAGCAGAAAATTTATCTCGTGCGTTTTTGGGAGCGATCTCTATTGGAATTATCGCAGCTCTCGGGAACGCGTTAATTATTGCTTTTCCCAATGTCCCGGCCTATAACGATGCCCTGGATCTTGTTCTTTTTGGTCCCTACTGGTGGACCACATGGATCATACACCTTGGTATAGGGATCGTAATTCCACTTATACTGCTGTTCTTTTATAGTAAAAACTTAAAAGCAATGGGAGCCGCTGCTGTTTTCTATCTGATCGGCTTCTCCATGGTTCCTGTCAATATTATCATTCCTGGACTGGCCTATCCAATGTCGGGCATGGAAGGAATTGCGGAGGCATTTAATCATTCTAAGTTATCGTTCGAGTACACTCCCGCATTGGTTGAATGGTTGGTCGTTATATTCGCCGTTGGCCTTGCACTATTCATTTTTACGCTTGGATATAAATACATCCTTCAGCCCTATTTCGAACGAACACTTGATAATCAGTAATCATCACAAAATTTTTCATCACTAAGCACGGTATTGATATGAGTTCAGAAAATAAAAAAGGCGTTAGCAGAAAAGATTTTTTAAAAACAGCAGCATTTGTTGGTGGTGTTCCGGCACTGTTATCGCAATGCCAACGCGCGGACGAAATGACGGAAAAAGTGATGTCTGGAGAACTTTCCGAAGAGCAGTTCTATGATATTGCGAACCCGGAAAATATCATCTACACTACCTGCCTAAATTGCAATACAGGATGCCATATTAAAGCAAAAATTTCTGACGGAGTGGTAGTTAAAATTGACGGGAATCCGTTCAGCCCCTGGACGATGAATCCTCATATACGCTACAATCACAGTCCGGCCAACAAGCAGATTGCAAAACTGGACGGTGCCATATGTCCCAAAGGTCAGGCCGGCATCCAAACCATGTATGATCCATACCGAATTCGTACCGTGTTGAAACGAGATGGGAAGCGTGGAAGCGGTAAATGGAAAAGCATTCCTTATGATCAGGCCGTAAATGAAATTGTAAATGGTGGTAAGATATTCAGCCACCTGCAGGGTGAAGAAAATCGCGAGGTTGAAGGACTGAAGGATATTTGCGCCATGCGCGATCCCAAACTGATGAAGGATATGAAAGCTGATGTGGATAAAATTCATAACGAAGAGATGACCGTTGCTCAATTCAAACAAAAATACAGTGAGCATCTGGATAAACTCATCGATCCTGATCATCCCGATTTAGGCCCGAAAAACAACCAGCTCGTATTCAATTACGGACGTATGAAAGCCGGCCGATCCGAATTTGTAAAACGCTTTGTGCATGAAGCTTTCGGCAGTGTTAACAAACCTGGACACACTACAACATGCCAGGGATCACTCTATTTTGCTTCTAAAGCTATGAATACTCAATACATTGACGGAGAATGGACCGGCAGTGAAAAAGCCTATTGGCAAGCGGATCTACAGAATTCCGAATTTGTCATTTTTGCCGGATCAAACGCTTTTGAAGGTGGTTACGGCCCCCCGCTTAGAACAAACAAAATTACAAACGGACTTACTGAAGGAAGGCTCAAGTTTGCGGTCGTTGACCCAAGAATGAGCAAGCTGGCAGCCAAAGCCTGGAAATGGATGCCGGCTAAACCCGGCAGCGAGGCAGCACTTGCATTGGCACTGATCCAATGGATTATCGACAATAAACGATATGACGAAACCTACCTGCGAGCGGCAAATAAGGCAGCAGCCACGGCTGTTAATGAACCCAACTGGAGCAACGCGCCTTGGCTGGTAAAAATTGACCAAAACGGAGAACCGGGCGATTTTCTGAGAGCAGGTGACCTGCCTTCCAATATCCGTCCGGCAGGAGATTCAGATCAATTTATTGTACTGGAAAACGGCAATATCAGATCATTAAATCCAAATGATACCCGAAACGCCGTTACCGGAGATCTGTTAGTAGATACAACGGTTGGTGGCATTCGAGTAAAAAGCAGTATGCAGTTACTCTATGAATCATCCAAAGAGTATACTATTGAGGAGTGGGCTGAACTTTGTGATATTCAGCCCAAACTGATTGCCGAAGTTGCACGGGAATTTACAGCACACGGTAAAAAAGCAGTGGCGGATATTCACCGCGGAGTATCCCAGCATACAAATGGCTATTATAATGTTGCGGCATGGATGAGCCTGAATTTATTGATTGGTAATTATGGTTGGAAAGGTGGATTGAGCTATCCATCTACCTACAATGTAGATGGCAGTAAAGATGGCCTCCCATTCTACCTTAAAAATATGCATCCTGATAAGTTATACCCGTTTGGCACCGACATCGTACGCCACGGGGAGTCGTATGAAAAGCATACCGCATTTGAAGGCTACCCGGCTAAACGACCGTGGTATCCGCTTTCGTCTGATATCTATCAGGAAGTGATTCCTTCCATGGGCGACGCCTATCCGTACCCGGTCAAAGCTTTTATAATGTATATGGGAGCACCGAACTACTCGCTGCCTGCCGGACATGAGCTCAATGAAATTATGAGCGATACAGATAAAATACCTCTGTTTATTGCAAGTGATATTACGGTGGGGGCCACCTCCGCATTCGCTGACTATATTTTCCCGGACGGAACCTACCTCGAACGATGGGAATTTCATGGTACGCATCCCAACTGTACCCAAACCGTACAGGGTGTTCGTACTCCGGTCATTACTCCTCTTGTAGATTCTTGTAAGGTATTCGGCGAAGAGCAGTATATGAGCCTGGAAAGTATGCTCATGGCGTTTGCTGAAGGCATAAATCTGAGCGGCTTTGGAGAAAATGGATTTGGAGAGGGCGAGAAATTCACCCATCCCGATCACTTCTATCTGAAAATGGTGGCCAACATGGCTTCCGATGGTACACCGGTGCCCGATGCCTCAGTTGAAGAACTCGAGCTTCTGGAAAAGACCCGGAAACACATCGAACCGTATGTCTTTGATGTCAACCGCTGGAAAGAGAGCGTTGGCGATGAAACACTCTGGAAAAAAGTAGCTTATGTGATGACGCGAGGCGGGCGATTTATGAACTATCCGGATACTTACAAAGGTGAGCAGCTTACCAATGCTTATGATAAACAGGTCAATATGTATTGCGAAAATACGGCAAGAACCATTAACAGTATGACCGGTAAACATTTCAGTGGTATTCCTGAGCATAACCCCGTTACAGATAGCCTTGGCAGAGAAGTCAGAGATTGGGAAGAAGGCTATGATCTTCAGTTGAGTACGTATCGGCAAACAACACAGACAAAATCCAGAACAAACGTTTCATACTGGCTGTTGGCCATCAGTCCTGAAAATTACGTGCTGATGAACAGTATGACAGCACGTGAAAAAGGGTTAAAATCAGATGATGAGGTCATCATTAAAAGCAAAACCAACCCGGAAGGAATTTGGAACCTTGGTGAAATGGGAACCAAAAAAGTAAAAGGCAAAATTAAAGTTGTAGAAGGATTGCGCCCCGGCACCATTACTTTCTCGCTTGGCTTTGGCCAGTGGGGTAACGGTGCCCGTGATACTATTGTGGATGGTGATGTGATTGAAGGCGATGAACGTCGCGGACGTGGTATACACGCCAATGCCGTAATGGCTGTAGATCCTTATTTGAAAAACACGGCTTTCAGCGATATTACTGGCGGCAGCGCGGTATTTTACGATACCTGGGTGAAAGTGGAAAAAGTGTAATCAATAAAATTATGTTTCTGTTTAGCGGTTTGAGGAACTGAAAATCCCTCGATATATTTCGGGAAAGCAGGCTACAAGAAAGCCAGAGATATCCATTACCGTTTGCTTTAGCTGACGGACAAGCAGCGTCCAGAAAACGAGTGGCTTTAGCCACATCTGATATGCTCATTGTCTGATCTCTCTCGGAAAGGAACAGAACATGAGTTTATATAAAAAGTATGGTTGGGAAAAGCTAAAGGGATGATGTTCGCCTTATATGATAAAATGAGTTTCTTAAGCCGATTGTGGCTAAAGCCAGTTCCTTCTTGATCCCCAATTCTCCGTCAGCTAAAGCAGACGGTAATAGATAATTAATAAACGAATTGAAAACTTTTCAGATTTTGGAGTGATTGCTTTTTTCACCGCTAAGCACATGCAAAATGATTACATTACTCAATGGTGCCGAAAAATAGTTTTCAGCACCTCACCACTTTTTAAATTCAAAAAGAATTTATGGACAAAAAGAAAAAAAACATCCCACAAGCCCTTCATCGATTTTACAGTAGAATACCCCGATGTGGGCCAGGCGTATGCCCAGTTGGGCCATGCTGTTCATAATGCGGGTCCCATCGATCAGAAAACGAGAGAACTTGTGAAACTGGCGATGTCGTGCGGAGCTCAAAAAGAGGGAGCTGTGCATTCACACACGAGGAAAGCACTTGAGGCAGGCTGCACAAAGGAAGAGATTCATCATGTGGTATTGCTCTTGTTGCCCACACTTGGAATGCCGTCGATGATGGCTGCCATGACCTGGGTGGATGATATTATTGATGAAGAAGCAGAAGAGTAAATAGATCCTTACAGGTAGTATTCAAAGTTTATAATGGAGTTTCCTCTCTATCTGCTGTTTCTTTTTTTATTGATTGCGTTTATTTACGGTTCAGTCGGCCATGGCGGTGCTTCGGGTTACATAGCTGTACTTACACTCACCGGATATTTTTCGCCGGAACTGGTTCCCGTGGTGCTGATTCTCAACATCCTGGTATCATCTATTGCACTTTATAACTATGGGAGCCGCGGACATTTTGAGTGGACTCTTTTCTGGCCGTTTGCAGTGACTTCAATTCCGGCCGCTTTTTTAGGCGGATATGTTACTGTAGGTGCCAATCTGTTTTTCACGATTGTCGGTATGGTTCTTTTATTAATGGCAGGAATCGTCTTTCTGAGAACATTAAAAAAAGAGGAAATAGAGCAAAACAAACCTATTCATGTTCCTGTTGCGCTACTCTCAGGTTTGGTGATCGGATTTATTTCGGGGCTGATTGGCGTGGGAGGCGGTATTTTTCTAACTCCGTTTATGCTCTTCCTTGGCTGGGGAAAATTGAAAAATATTGCGGCTGTGAGCGCACTGTTTATTCTTGTCAATTCTACCAGCGGAATCATAGGCCATGCGTTTTCAACACAGATACAGTGGCCTCTGGCACTCTATTTTGTTATCCCTGTCGTGATTGGTGGTTTTATCGGTTCCCGTTATGGCGTTAAATCAGTGAAGGCTTTTTATATCCAATATTTGCTCTCCATCGTTTTGCTGATTGCAGGTATTAAAATGCTTGCACAGTTTGCGTTTTAACATGTGTTTGGTAGTAGAAACCAATCACGGATTTAAACAATTCGTCTCTATATTGATCAGTGTGGATATGAGATGGTTTTTTATTACAAGTTACAAATGAAGGTTATTTGCTTTTCAATAATTTTGAAAGGTTTTAAATGAGATAGATACTCCTGATATCAGCTTTTGAATCAGACCCTGAAAGGGTCACATATTTCAGCCTGGGGCACCGCCCCATGAACGCTAACTTAATATTTACTTATAATATATTTTGAGTTTCTGAATATCTCCCCTCCTTCCCAAGGAGGGGATTAAGGGGTGGTTCAAATAGGTCATGTCATTTTTCACACTCCTTTTGAAGGAAGAGATTCCGGTCCAACCACCCCCAGCCCCTCCTTCATAAGGAGGGGAAATTCTACCAATTTCTACTATATTTAGTTTAACTTAACGCTTATGGGGCATCGCCCCAGGTTTGCAGGTTCGAGTCAATCATATCCCGAGGCAACAGATGCCATCAACGCTCCATGCCTTTTCGAAGGGGTCGTGTCTGTGAATCAGTTAGGAGTAACTGGGCGTTGTTTCGGCCCGGAGAACAACCATCGAAATGGGATATGTGCTATAATTGGATGAAGAGCCGATGGTATTTTAACCTGTATCCGTTTACCTGGGGCGATGCCCCAGGCTGTGTTCTATAACCCTTTCAGGGTCGAGAAGTTAACCCAATATTTTCATATTAAAATATCTAAGACAAATATAATCAGTGTTTTATAATTTTTATAAAGTGGAAATGGTAAACATGGGAGTGTAATGGGCCTAGATTTTTTTCGTTCTTTTGTAGAATCTCCGACCACCGGCGGATCAAGACAAAAGAACAAACTACATGTAACATGTTTACATCATAAAAATGGGGTAAGTCCTCTTTCAGGGTCGTATTGCTGACTGCAGAATACCAGTGTAGATTGGGCTTGTATCTTGTAGTAATAAAAGAATACTTAATTTTACCCACACCGATCAAAATAGAGCCAAAAGTAATTCAATTCTCGGTAAATAACTTCCCTGATGATATCAATAGATAAAAACAATCAACCTATTCATCGTAAAATTACGATAAATGGAGTAATTATTCGTATATTTGCGATGAAATAAAAACACAAACATACTTAATCAGACATGAAAAAAATAAAAATTCTCGGCCCCGGTTGCCCTAAATGTAAAACCACCTATCAAAATGTTTTGACAGCCTTAGAGGATACAGATATTCAGGCGGATGTAGAAAAAGTAGAAGAGATGGAAGAGATGTTAAAATACAACGTATTAACGACTCCGGTACTGCTGATTGACGACACAATTCACATTAAGGGACGAGTGGCCCAGGTGAGTGAAATCAAAAAATTATTGGAACAGTAAACAAATCAAGAGAAGCACAATGGAACAAGATCAAATAAAAGAAATATGTCCCGGAACGACTCAAACGTGGATTAAAGACGGGGCATTACTGGTTGATGTACGTGAACAGAATGAAGTTGATCAACTGGCGTTTGATGCGCCGAAAATCAAGCACATTCCACTATCTGAGTTTGAAAATCGCTATAACGATATTCCAAAAAATGAGCAGGTAGTGGTTGTGTGTCGAATGGGTGAAAGAAGCCTGAGAGCTGTTAATTTTCTCATTCACAATGGGTTCGACAACAACCTCGTGGCAAATATGAAATTTGGTTTGAATCGCTGGGTTTCAAAGGGTTTTCCAACTATTGGTGATCCCCAGTTCATTCTTGATGGCAGCATGGGTGATTCTTGCTGCAGTACGTCATCAAATTAAAAAATTAGAAGCAGGTTCATACTATGTTTGAATGGATTCAATCATTTGCAGACTGGCTCATCTTTTCGACGATACAATTAAGTCCGGATTCACAGCTTGGAACAGCCCTGAACTTTTTTGTATACGATACCATAAAGATACTCATTCTGCTTTTCATCATCGTTTTCCTGATGGGAATCGTAAACGCCTATTTTCCGGTTGAACGGCTTCGTTCGTTTCTGCACCGGAAAAAGCTGTATGGTTTGGAGTACTTTATCTCGGCAATTTTTGGAGCGGTCACACCTTTTTGCTCCTGTTCGTCCGTACCTCTGTTTATCGGTTTTGTGCAGGGTGGAATACCGCTGGGCGTAACATTTGCGTTTTTGATAACCTCACCGCTTGTAAATGAGATCGCAATTGCGATGTTTATCGGGCTGTTTGGTGTAAAAACCACACTGATATACGCCGGATCGGGAATTCTGCTGGGTACATTTGGCGGCTGGCTCTTAGGAAAGTTCAATTTAGAACCCTTGCTTTCTGACTGGGCCAAAAAAATCATTGAGAACTCCAACCAGTCAAATACAGAATATCATGAGGAAGAGAATCCTTCGTTTCGGGATCGCCTGCCCGGAATATCCCGGGAAGCGTGGGGTATTGTCAGCGGTGTTTTGGTTTACATTATCATTGGAATTGGTATTGGCGCTGCCATGCACGGATATGTTCCTGAAAACTTTTTTGCCACCTATTTGGGCGGTGGCGGATGGTGGACTGTACCGGCTGCGGTAATACTCGCTGTTCCTATGTACGCAAATGCAGCGGCAATCGTGCCGGTTATTGAAGTCTTCGTCACAAAAGGGATACCGCTCGGAACCGCCCTGGCTTTTATGATGGCTACGGTTGGCCTATCTCTGCCCGAAGGTACTCTGTTGAAAAAAGTGATGACATTTAAATTAATTGCCATCTTTTTCGGAATCGTTACCCTCTTCATTATTCTTTCCGGGTACCTGTTTAATTTGCTATTATAATTCATGTAGCTAATTCACATCGAATGAAATAGGGAAAATTACCGAAATATCTCTTCTTGATAATGTTGCGGTAGTGGACAGAAAAGCGACCGAAATGATTTTAAAATGAGCTTTATTCAGCGTACTTTTTAGGATGTGGGTAAAACTAAAATTTACCTGATTATTAGATTGAACTTGCTCCGCAGCCAGTATTTAGAATTTTGAACATCGATATCCAATAATACATGTTAAAAGACAAACATGGACGCGTTCACAATTACCTGAGAGTATCTCTCACCGAGAGGTGTAATTTTCGCTGTACCTACTGCATGCCGGAAGAAGGAATTGATCTGACTCCGAAATCACATATCTGCAGCTACGAAGAGCTGCTGCAAATTATTGATACGTTTATTGAACTGGGAGTCAATAAAATACGCCTTACCGGCGGGGAGCCTCTCGTGCGAAAAGATGCCGATCACATTCTTCACGAACTGGGCAAGCGGCCGGTTGAGCTTGCCATCACAACCAACGGATTGATCGTCGACCGGTTTATTGACGTGTTTGAATCATGCGGCCTGAGAAATGTAAATGTCAGCCTGGACACGCTGGACGCCGATAAATTCAACCTGATCACCCGCCGTTCTGGCTTTGATCGCGTGCTTGAAAATATCTATACCCTTGTGGAGCGCGGATTTAATACCAAAATAAATATGGTGGTGATGCGAGGAATGAATGAGGAAGAGATTGCAGATTTCGCGCTACTTGCGAAAGACCTTCCGATCATTATCCGCTACATCGAATTTATGCCGTTTGACGGTAACCGCTGGAATAATGAAAAAATGGTGTCGGCAGATGAGATCCGGGAACGCCTCTCGGAGCGATACACATTAATTCGTGATGAAGATGCCCCGCATGACACCACCAAGCACTACTCCATCGATGGATTCAAAGGACAAATCGGTGTCATCAGTTCCATGAGTGAGCAATTTTGCGGAAGCTGCAATCGCATTCGCCTGCTGGCCAACGGCTCCATCAAAAACTGCCTGTTCTCCCCCGACGAGACCAATCTTCTGCAACCCTTACGAAATGGCGACAACCTGGAATCCATCATAAGGGAAGCACTCTATCACAAAAAAGCCAAACACGCCGGTATGTTTAACTTATCCAATCAGAAAAACCGGACGATGACAACAATTGGCGGCTGATTGAAGCCTCAGCCAACAAATTTGCCAATCTTTTTTTACAGCCCATCCTAAATACCCATTGCAAATTTGCTGGGTAAATGAAAAAATCTACCCAGTCTAATTGTGGAGTTACCCCGAAATTCAAAATTCATAATCTATAAACAAAATAATATCAATACTTTGTATTATTTTATAAGTGGAAACTTAATTAATTAGTATGGGTAGGCCTTGAATAGTTGGCGGAAAAAAGGACAACGATTGAACCGTGAGAAGAATCCTTTCATACCGGTGAATAGCGAATTTTAAAGTTTTTGGGCGATATGGACCATTGAAAGGATTCCACGGTGAACTCGTGTCCGCCGCCGACTATTCACAGCCTTGATCTTTTCTTTCTTTTGTATCAAGACAAAAGAATAAAGCATGTGCAACAAGGTTACATCATAAAAATGGGGTAAGTCCTCAGTCTAATTCCCACGCATTTGCCGGTTAACCAAAAAATGTCCTTCCCCGCGATGGATCCCTATTGGAGAAGCGGCTGAAGCTTACCTTTGCCGAGGTTTCGGCAGACAGACAGAGCGGAAGCTCTTTACTCAAGGCATCCCGTTGGGGCAAGCGTCATGTTTTCTTAAAGCAAGTCTCCATAAAAGAACGTTTCCCACAAAGCGATCACTTTGTTAAAGATGGACCTTCGGACGCTTAGGGTCCTTTTACCAATGAACGCATTAATTTCCAATTGTTAATAGTTAGGTAACATTGAGTTTGTAAGTTTTAGAACTAAATGATTTCAGAAAATGCAATTAACAAAATCCGTTATATCAAAATGAAAAGACTTAGCAGCTTATTAGGAGTTCTGGTTCTGTCGGTTTTAATAATCTCGTGTGGTGGGGGTGAAGAGGGATCCACTTCGCAGGAACAAACAAACATACTGGGTGCTGGTGCTACATTTCCTGCGCCATTAATTACAAATATGGCTGATGAATACAGAGATCTTACAAATCGTCGTGTTACCGTCAACTATCAGTCCATCGGTTCCGGCGGAGGTGTCCGGCAATTTATGGAACAGACCGTGATGTTTGGAATGAGTGAAGCTTTTCTCTCCGATGAAGTGATTGCAAATATCGAAGAGCAGACAGGTGGAAAGGCGTTTAATATGCCCATAACCCTGGCTGATGTTGTGCCAACCTACAACCTGCCATCGGTTGAAGAAGACCTTGTGTTTAGCGGTGAGGTGTTGGTCGATATATTTTTAGGGAATATTACACGATGGAATGATGCCAAAATTGCCGAGCTGAATCCAAATGTAGATCTGCCGGACAGAAACATTACGGTTGTCCACAGATCGGACGGATCGGGAACCACAAATGTGTGGACCAGTTACCTGACCAGAGTTTCTGATGAATGGAGAGAAAAAGTAGGATATGCAACCAGCGTCAACTGGCCAACCGGGATTGGGGGTAACGGAAACGAAGGAGTTGCCGGAACGGTGATGAATACACCGGGTGCCATTGGATATAACAGCCTTACCTATGCCGTCTTAAACGATATGTCGTACGGATCGGTAATAAACAGTTCCGGGAATGTTATTCGACCCTCCTACGAAGCAACCACGGCAGCCGCAGATATTGAACTGCCCGATGACACACGAATTCTGTTTACCAATACACCGGCCGAAAATGGATATCCGATTGCCGGTTTTGCCTGGATGCTGGTTTATGAAAATCTCGATCAAAACAATGCCATTGAAAACCGGCGGCAGGCAGAAGAGCTTGTCAAATTCCTGATTTGGAGTATCACGGAAGGGCAGGATCTGGCGGAACCGCTTGGCTTTGCGAGAATTCCGGATGCAGCTTTAGAAAAAAATATCGCGATGATCCGGCAGATAAAATGGGAAGGTGAAGAGATTGGACGGAAATTACTCGAAGAACAAGGGTTGATATAGTACTATGTCAAGTATAAAATTTCAGTTTTCTGAATGGAGTTATAATTTTCCCCTCCTTATGAAGAAGGGGCCGGGGTGGTTATTCTCCCCTGGAGGGGAGTACGGCGAAGCCGGGAGGGGTGTACATTCCCCCTGCTCACTCCGTTCGCTTTCCCCCTTCTCCCGAAGGTATCCCTTTGGAGGAAAGTAGGGGACTTTTTAACCGACATTTGATTCTTGACTCGACACTAATCATTTTAGAATATTTTAACTCTGCGATAAATAGAATTTTAAACGATGTCTGAATTATCAAAGCAGTCGCCTGACGGGGACGAATTAAAAAAAGAACCGGGTATTCTTTACCGGTGGCTGGGCGATAAAATCTTCTCTGTAGTCGTCATAAGCCTGGGGATTTCTATCATATTACTTGCCCTGGGGATGGCTTGGGTTTTATATGATGAGGGAAGTTTAGCTCTTCATAAATTCGGTTTTTTTGAGTTCCTTACGAATACAACCTGGGACCCTGCTGTTCAACTGGTATTTGGTGCATGGCCATTTCTCTTCGGTACTATTATTACCAGCAGTGTTGCACTGCTGATCTCTTTTTTCCCGGCTCTTGCGGTGGCTATATTTTCAGCAGAGTATGCACCTAAATGGCTTTCAAGTATTATCGACAATTTAGTTCAACTCATTGCAGCCATCCCGAGTGTGGTTATCGGGATTTGGGGTATTTTTATCCTTGCACCCTGGTTGCGTGACGCGGTTTACGTACCAATTTACGAATGGGCAGAAGCAAGTTATCCGGCGCTATTACCGATACTTGGAAACCCAATCGGGTATGGAATGGCTACCGCTACCATTGTTTTGGCACTGATGATTGTGCCCTACACAACATCTCTTGCAAAAGATGCCATCCAGGCCGTTCCAAAAGATCAGCGGGAAGCGATGTGGGCGTTGGGTTCAACCCGGTGGGAAGTAATTCGCATGGCTGTTTTACCCTATGCAAGAGGCGGTATTGTGGCCGGAGCTATTCTGTCGCTGGGCCGTGCAATAGGCGAGACAATGGCCGTAGCTATGTTGATTGGTAATAAAAACACGCTTCCGTTTTCTGTTTTCGGTGCCGCCGCAACGATGCCGTCTGTTATTGTGAATGAATTTCGTGAGGCGGTTGAAAGCCTGCATCTGTCCAGTTTGATGGCGATCGGTTTTCTTCTCTTTATTATTTCACTAATTGTAAATCTAACCGCTGCATACATTAACAGGAAAATTTCAGTTGGAGGCAGCAACGCAGTATGAAAAGTTTAAAAAGGCGCAGAATTCATGAAAAAATAATGGAGGGCCTGCTGATTGTTGCAACAATCGTTGTGCTTGCTCCATTGGTTATTATCTTCGCTCATGTAATTATTGAGGGAGTGAGTGCTTTAAACTACGATTTTTTTACAGAAGAACTTGGTTCGCCATCAAGGGCTATGTTGGGAGAGCCTACAGGCCTTGTTCACACCATTCTTGGAACTGTAGTTGTTGACCTCCTCGCTTTGGCTATCGCCGTGCCGATTGGAATAGGTGCAGGCATTATGCTTTCCGAATATCCCGAGCATGCGCTGAATCCCACTCTCAGAATTATGAATGATACGCTGAACGGAATGCCGGCCATTTTAAAAGGACTGTTTGCGTTTGTTTTAATTGTTAAACCAATGGGAACCTTTTCGGGAATATCCGGTTCGGTTGCCCTCTGTTTTGTGATGCTGCCGATTATTGCCCGAACAACCGAAAGTGCTCTTCAGGGAATCTCCTGGACGATCCGGGAAGCCGGTCTCGCGCTTGGAATTCCCCGTTGGAGAGTGGTACTTTCAACGGTCGTGCCCGCGGCTAAAACCGGATTGGTTACCGGCGTTCTGCTGGCATTTGCCCGTGCGGCAGGTGAAGCGGCTCCATTGCTGTTTACTTCTTTTGGCAATAACTACCTGCCCAACAGTTGGCTGGGATTTTTCTTCGAGCCGGTAGATACCTTGCCACAGCGGCTTTACAGCCTGGCTATCAGTCCTTACGAAGAGTGGCATGGTATGGGTTGGGCAGCGGCAATCGTTCTGTTTAGTTTTGTAATCTTAACATTTGTAACCGCCAGGTATTTAACAAGACATAAAATGCAGCAAAGTTAGGGAGATGATACTATGTCGATTGTAGTCAAAGAGCCAAAACAGCAAAAGAAATCTGCTATTAAATTCTATGAAACCAAAGACCATCGTGACATGAGTTTAAAAATGGAAACCAAAAATCTAACTGTAAAATATGGAGAAGAGATCGGTGTAAAAGATATCTCTATTCCAATTGAAAATAGAACAGTTACGGCACTGATTGGTCCATCTGGATGCGGTAAAACAACTTTTTTACGTGCGCTAAACAGAATGCACGATCTAACCAGGGTTGCCAAAGTTGAAGGAGAAGTACTTCTTGAAAATACCAATATCTATGGCGAGGATATCAACCCGGTTATTATCCGCAGAAAAATTGGTATGGTATTTCAAAAGCCCACACCGTTTCCAACCATGTCTATTTATGATAATGTTGTGGCCGGTTTAAAATTGGTGGGAATCCGGGATAAAAATACGCTAAACGAAGCATGTGAAAAAGCCCTGAAACAGGCGGCTCTGTTTGATGAAGTGAAAGATCGTTTAGATACAGCCGCTGTTGACCTCTCCGGCGGGCAGCAGCAGCGCCTCTCTATAGCACGTGCTTTAGCCGTAGAACCCGAAGTGATGCTGATGGATGAACCAACCAGTTCACTCGATCCTCAATCAACACTTCGAATTGAAGATTTAATACACGAGCTGAAAAAGGATATAACTATTGTCATTATTACTCATAATATGCAGCAGGCAGCCCGCGTTTCTGATAAAACGGCTTTTTTCTATGTAGGAAACCTTGTTGAGCTCGGAGATACAAAAACGTTGTTTACAAATCCAACAAAGAAGAAGACAGAAGATTATATTACAGGGCGTTTTGGATAGTGATATAGCCTTTAAGTAATTTGGATATTATGATGAATACGATAACACAAGAACAAATTGAAGAGATTAATCAGAAGCTGATTGATATGTCAGAAAAAGTTATATCAGCGATTGAAGAGTCTGTAGATGCTTTGGTTGATCAGGACCTGAAAAAAGCGAAACTGATTAAAAAAGAGGACAAAATCATCAATGATATTCGCTGGGAAATTGAAGATGATTGTATTAATCTCATTGCTACACAGCAGCCGGTCGCTTCTGATTTAAGAGAACTGATTGCACTTCTTACCATTAATACAGAATTGGAGCGAATTGGTGACTATGCTGCCGGAATTGCAAAAATCACTCTGATGATTGGTGATGAGAAGCACGTAAAACCGCTGATTGATGTTCCGCGAATGAGAGAAATTGCAGTAGATATGGTTGAAAATTCGATGAAGGCGTATGTGAATCACAATGAAAAATCCGCCAGAATGATCCACAGCCAGGATGATGATATCGATGATCTGTACAACCAGGTTTACAGAGAGCTTCTCTCGTTTATGATCGAAAATCCCGATAATATTTCTCAATGTACTCATCTGTTGTGGGCATCCCATAACCTGGAGCGAATTGGCGACCGGGTAACCAATATTTGCGAACGTATTATCTATTTAGTGTCAGGCGAAATGGCCGAGGATTTATAGTCTATTCTTAATCAGGTTTAAAAAGAGAGAGACTATTTATTTTTTTGAGTATCAATCATTCAAGCCATCATAGAGGACATTTAACAACTCTTCCCCAAGATTACTGCTGTATTCCCAGAACATCGCTCCTCCCAGGCCGCGAGCTTTGATGTAATCCGTTTTAATTTGGAGTGATTCCTCATCATCGTACACAAAAATGGTTTGTGTATCGGGATTCCAAAGGTAAGGGGCTTTGGCTTCATCATCCCAGTAACGGGTAAATCCATTTTTGTTGATCAGTTCATCTTTAAGCCTGTCAAATCCGGCTGAGCCGCGTTCGTCACCGCCCGTCCATTGATAAAGACCGTTATCCTCTGGCCGAACACCTGACCACGATCTTCCATAAAACGGCACGCCAAGTACCAGCTTTTCAGACGGAATTCCGGCATCAATATGCCATTGTACCGATTGATCGGCCGATGGACCCGTAAAATGGATGCTTTGCGATGGATACAAGTTGGAATGATGACCCGCAACAGGCGATCCGCCGGTGTGAAAATCGTACGTCATAATATTGATGAAATCGAGGTACTGATGGGCTTTGTGCATTTCGGTGTGCTCCAGGTAATTTTTGCTGGCACCGGTGGCAATAGTCAGTAAATATGGATTCTCATCTCTCCCATCTAATTCTGTTTGCCTGTCGAGGTGTTCGCGCAATGTTTTTAACATCAGCGTGAAATTCTGTTTGTCTACTGTGCGGTAGACATTTCCATCGCCGGATAATCCGGGATATTCCCAGTCGAGATCCACGCCATCAAGCTTATATTTTTTCATGAAATCAACAGCGCTTTCTGCAAACAGTTCGCGGGATTTTTCTGTCAAAGCTGCGTCTGAGAAGAATTTGGAACGAGACCAGCCGCCGACCGAAATCAAAATTTTCAGATCGGGATTATCTGTCTTGAGCGAATCCAGCATCCGAAAGTTGTAGTTATCATTATCCAGGTACGAGGCAACTTTGCCGTCAATAATATCAGCAAAAGCGTAGTTGATGTGAGTGAGTTTCTGTGCATCAATCATCCCGGTGGACCAATCGTGCCAGCCGGCTACATATCCTACAATTTTATAATCACCTCTGTTGTTCTGCTGACCGAAAAGCAGGCTCGATGAAAGAAAGAAAATGAAACACGTGATACAGAGTGCAGTCAGTTTTTTCATGCCGTGAATTTTATCTGAATGAGTTGAGGTTTAATTAGAGAATAAGTACAGAATGTTTGTCTAAAATGGAAAAAATTTTCGCGATATTTGAACCAATTAAAATATCAAAAGTTATTTGCCCAGTAGATGATTCAAAAAAAACTTATAGAACTCAAACAAAGTTCTTCAAAGTTAGATCCAGATCCGAAAGAGAGAATTCACCTGCAAAATGTGGCCATCAATTATGCCAATCGGTTTTATGATTCTCAGCAAGATCAAAAAGCATATCGGGAGTTTGATGAATCCGTAAAAAAATTGCTGGATGAACCGGTAAATGAGGAACCCGGCGGGGCAGAAAAGATCATCCGGCAAATTGAAAATGTTGTGGTTCGGCCCGGCCTTAATACCGTATCGGGCCGCCATTTTGGTTATATCCCCGGCGGAGGATTGGCTTCATCGGCTGTAGGAGACTTTTTAGCTGCTATGACCAATCGATATGCGGGAGTGTATGCATCCTCGCCCGGAGCGGTTGTTATTGAAACGAGGCTTATAAACTGGTTGTGTGAATTGATCGGGTATGATGAGCAGCCGGGTGGGTATTTGTCATCCGGCGGAAGTCATGCAAATCTCACAGCGTTGGTTACGGCAAGAGACAGTGCCGGGTTAAAAGCTGCGGACTATTCCAAAGCCGTAGTATATCTGACGAAGCAAACACATCACTGCGTAGACCGGGCGCTGAATATTATTGGGATGAGAGAGTGCCACCGCCGGTATATCCCGATGGATGATAAGTTTCGGATGATTCCATTTGAACTGGAAAGAAGCATAGATCAGGATCGGAAAGATGGATTGATTCCCTGGGTTGTGGTGGCATCGGCCGGATCAACTGATACCGGGGCGATAGATCCATTGGATGAGATTGGTGAAACGGCAAAAAAGAACGATTTATGGTATCACGTGGATGCCGCATACGGTGGATTTTTTATCCTGACGGAAGATGGGAAGAAAAAGCTCAAGGGTATTGAAAAGTCAGATTCTGTTGTGATGGATCCCCACAAAGGGTTGTTTCTTCCCTACGGAACCGGCGCTCTAATTGTAAAAGATGTGAAGAAGCTGGCCGAAGCTCACCGCTTTGAAGCCAACTATATGAAAGATGCGAATATTAAATCCGGTATCTATTCTCCGGCTGAGATATCACCTGAATTGAGTAAACATTTTCGGGGCTTACGAATGTGGATGCCGTTGAAGTTACATGGCGTGAAACGATTTCGGGATGCCCTGGATGAAAAGCAGTTATTAGCCCGATACTTGTGGGAAAAGATGAAGTCGATGGATGAAATTGAAGTTGGCCCTGAACCTCAACTGAGCATCTTTATGTTTCGGTGGAATCCCGGTGGTGATGATTTAGATGCATTAAATAGAGAGCTTCACAAATTGATTTTAAAAGATGGGCGTTTTTTCCTCTCAACAACAGAAGTGGATGGAGTTTTCTTTTTTCGTGTTGCAATTCTGTCGGTACGAACACATCTGAATGAGGTGAATGAGTTGGTTGACATCATCCGGGAAAAAATTAGAGAGATTAAAGAGAAGCGCGGCTATTCAAGCCCCAGCTGAAATCGATCTCGTAATTCCTGGATGTAAATTCCTATATCGTTTCGAAGCTCAAACAACCGCTCGTGAAATTTAGAATAGGCAAGAGAGGTAATGTAAGGTTCCTTTTTCATGTAATGAAGATGTTTCAACGCTGAATTGGCACTGTAGAGAGCTTTTTTTGTATAGGCGATGTTTCCGCCCAACACATCTTGCTCAAAGCCAAACGAATAACCACCGGCAAGTTTGGCCGTTATCTTCAGAACGTTGGTGATGTAATCATGTACATGTTTGTTTTGCATCTGCCGGGGAATCATTTCAGCCCATTTCAGAGTATCAACAGCATAGGATCGGGCATCCTGGTAGATATCAAGGTTTTCTATGGAGCCATAATCGGAGAGCGTAAAATCATCGCTTAACTCTTTCCATTCTTCGCCATAGTCAAAATCGTCATCGTCAAATTCATCCTCTTCATCATAAAACGGAAAAGATGAATCTTTGAAGAAAAAGTCGTCATCATCAAACTCATCTTCATCATCTTCCCAGTCATCTTCATCTTCGGGAAAGTAAGCTTCATCAAGCAGAAGTTCCTCTTCTATGAATGCTTCAACGGCATCCAGTTCATCCAGGCTTTCCTGCAAAAGAGTAATCCATCGAGGGGTTTTTCCTTTTGGGTCAGAGGTGATGAATCGCCGCAACTGTTCGCTGCGCTTTTCAATTTCATTAAGGTGAGACTCCCATTGGAATTCGTTCCAAGTGGAACCATCATTAAAACCGTCTGTGCTCATGCAGTGACGCTATATGATTAGAGGTTAAAGTAAAAAGGAAAATGATCTGTTGAACTCCATATGCAAAATACAATCTTTCCAAAAAGAATAACAGTACCAGGCAAAATTTAAGTATTTATCCGTAGTTAAAATTGGTTTAAAGTTTAAGGTTCAATGTCTAAGGTTATTGACATCAAACTCTGATCAATAAACTTTAACTTTAAACCACTCGTGCTTATAGTTTTTCTAAAACCCGGATGATCACTTTTGTCATTTTAGGTTCTGCTATGCCGGCCGCTTCTAAAATATCTTCGATATTAACAGGTTCCAGTGCGTCGGGAAAACATTCGTCTGTAATTGCGGAAATACCTAAAACATCCATTCCCATATGTACGGCAGAAATCACTTCAGGGATGGTACTCATTCCAACCACATCCGCACCGATCAAACGCAGAAAACGATATTCAGATTTGGTTTCAAGCATTGGCCCGCTTACAGCTACATACACGCCTTGATGCATCGGTATGGAGTCTTCAAGTGCTACAGTCTGTGCAATTTCACGTAAACGTTCGGTGTAAGGATCACTCATATCAGGAAATCTTGGTCCCAGTTCATCATCATTCGGGCCGATGAGCGGGTTGTCTCCCAACAGATTGATATGATCTGAAATCAGCATGATATCCCCCCGTTTATATTGGGGATTCATTCCGCCGCAAGCGTTACTTACAAACAGTGTATCAGCTCCATTCTCCTTCAGTATGCGAATCGGGAAAACGATCTGCTGCATGGTGTATCCTTCATAATAGTGGAAGCGTCCCTGCATGGCTACCACCTCCTTTCCGCCAAGAGTGCCAAACAGCAATTTTCCGGCATGGCTTTCCACAGTTGAAACAGGAAAATGAGGAATTTGATCGTAAGAGATCTGGTCAACTATATTCATCTCATCGGCAAGCTGCCCCAAACCGGTTCCCAGTATTAACATATAATTGGGACGTAAGTCTGTATGAGATTGAATAAATTGTAAAGCTTCGTCGCGTTTTTCCCTAAAGAGTTTTACTGAGTCTAATGCCATTTTATTAAATATTGAAAAGGTGATTCATTAATCAAGTTCGTCGATGATATCGTCAATTTTTTCCGCTCCGGGGATGTTACGGCTCTCCTTTGGTGAATGCGTCTTCTCTTCTTTTGTTTTTTCCTTTTGAACTACAGGATTGGCTTCCTGTTCGATGTGCTCGGGTGGTGTGAAAAGTGATCGGTCGTCTTTATTGAATTGCTCGAGGGATTCCTGCGTATTTTCAAGGTAAGATCTCATGCTGCGAATCATCTCTTCGCGTTTGTCAATAAGCTGCATGATGCTTTGCCGGACTTCCCTGCGCTGCTGATTAGCGTCCTTAACAATCGATTCTGCCTCCATCTCGGCCTTTTCGCGAATCATATTCGCCTCTTTTTTTGCTCCACTCAATTTCTCCTCGGCAGAGCTTTTAGCAGTTTGAAGGGTTTCATGCAGTGCTTCTTCTACCCGTTCGTAGTGTTGTAGTTTGCTGTTCATTTTATCAACCTGGTTTTCGAGCTCGCGAATTTTTCCAACCATATGCTCCCATTCGCTGGCAATAAGATTCAGGTAAGATTGAACTTCTGTTGTGTCGTAACCGCGGAGAGATTTTTCAAACTGCTGTTGTTTGATCTCAAGTGCTGTTAATTTCATGTGGGGGATGATCTATGTGG
Source organism: Balneolaceae bacterium (assembly GCA_034521495.1). Lineage (NCBI taxonomy): Bacteria > Pseudomonadati > Balneolota > Balneolia > Balneolales > Balneolaceae > Balneolaceae bacterium. The sequence continues at coordinate 141,588 of JAXHMK010000004.1, read as the reverse complement.
ATTCAATAAGATGTTGTAGCTATGAAATAATAAAATAGAGTAAAGTCTTAAAAACAAACAGTCCCCAAAATTAACAGTTATTGATTTAACATATTGCGCAATTTCCCACTTTCTTTTGAGTCCTCTTTTTTGTCATCATTTTCAATTTCTATCTCAATAGCACTTTTTTGTTCTTTTTTGGGTAGCTCTTTCGTGCTTGATCTCTTTTGAGACGAGGGTTTTTCGTCGCTAACAATAGCTTCCAGGTTCGATAATCGCTGATCGGTCTTCTCTTTAAATTCCCGGAGTGCGGATAGAAATTCCTGGTTTTCAGAGAGATTCTTTGAGGATCCCTTTTTTACCCAGGCCTTGATAATACTGCCAATAACGCCTAAAAAGACGATCGATACGATGCTGCCAAATACAATTGCTACGATAAAAATATCTTCATTCATAATAGCGGTTATTTATTTGTTTAACATATTTTTGAGTTTAGATGGCGGGTTCAATGCTTCCTTCTCAGTTCTGTTGTCATCTAAATCAAACTCAATTGAACTCTGTTTTTGAGTAACTCGATTTTTCGATCTGTCTGCGGCAGGATTTTCAGCCGCCGCAATTTTTTCAAGATTTTGCACACGGGAATCCATATTCTCTTTGAATTCGCGCAGAGCATTTAAAAACTCTTTGTTTTCGGTCAGTTCTCCACTCCTGTTCTTTTCCTTTATTGACGTCGTGATAATCGTTGTTACAGACGAGACAATAACAATCACCGTCACACAGATCATAATGACGATGGGGATCATCCACGGTTCAAGAAATTGTAGATATTCCATATTTATTCACGTTTTGTTTTTGCACGGTCAGCCACTTTTTGTTTGTTTTCCTCCGTTATGGACTGCTTATCATCAACTTCGATAAAATCCCGGGGATTTGCATCGTTCATTTTAAAATCATCCGGATTTTGTGCTGCTATGGCTTCAAGATTTTCTATTCTCTTTTTCATCTGCTGAACCAATTTACGCAGGTCATCTACCTCTTCATCCTGTTTACTATTTTTAGACTCCCATTGAAGCTTGTTCTTTTGATAGTCAATCAAATATCCTCCAAGAATAGCAACCAGGATAATAACAGCAACTAAAGCGCCAGACATAATGTGTTTATTTAAATTGAACCCTACGGTCTATGTAAAAGATCAAATGCGTAAATAGCAAGTTTTTCAAGACGATTTTTATAACGTTTGTACTCTTTAATAGTTGCGCTCACCAAAAATGGCTGTTCCAATGCGAACCATGGTGGAGCCCTCTTCAATAGCCACAGTAAAGTCGTTTGTCATTCCCATGGAAATATGCTCCAGGTTTACAGCTCCATCATTTAAATGCTGATGCTCATCCGAAAGTTGTTTCAAGAGTTTAAATTCAGGCCGAACAACATCATGGTCATCTGTAAAGGTTGCCATTCCCATCAACCCCCGTACACGCGTGTGTTTAAGATCCTGTCCGTATTTTAGAATTTTTTCCAAATCTTCGGGATCGCATCCGCTTTTTTGATCTTCATCACTGATATTTACCTGAACCAGGGCATTGATGATTCTTCCCTCCCTCGATGCTCGCTTCTCAATCTCTTTCAGGGCTTTCTTTTTATGAACCGATTGAATCCAGTTTACCCGGTGAGCCATATATTTAATTTTATTGGTCTGTAAATTCCCGATGAAGTGCCATTGAATTGATTCATCCGGGATGGACTCCATTCTGTCTTCCAGGGCCTTCGCACGGTTCTCGCCAAAGTGAACCTGATTGTCTTTTAGCAGTTCATGGATATCTTCATCCGGTTTCAGTTTGCTTACTGCAATTAGTAATACTTCTGAGGGATCTCTGCCCGCTTTTATGCAGGCTTCTTTAATTTGGTTTTTTACCTGTTGATATCGTTCATGTATAATTTCGCTCATAGAAAATCTTTTGGCACGTTTTATTATAGACAGTTGTTAATTCATTGCTGCAACTACAAGATAATACAATAAAGGTATCTGATTGATTCACATAAACACAAGTAATGTGTAAAAGCTCAGATTTGATTCCAATTTTCAATATGAAAGAAACAGGTTTTCAAACTTAATTATCAGATCAGGTAAAAATGGATAAAAATTGTTTTTAATGGAATAAAATGATTCGTATTTTTGAGATCTGTGAAAAAAACAATGACACACCAGCGAAAGTCCATACATAGGAAAGCCGCAGGGTTCAAATCCCGAAAGTCTGAAAGAACATATCAATTCTTGAGGGGAGGAGAACAAACTTGAACATCCAGGTAAGTCATATAACAAACTTTATGCACCAGTGGGCTCCCCCGGGCATAAAAATGAGTTATGATAATGTTGGACTTTTACTTGGCGATCCCAAGGCTTCTGTTTCACGAATTCTTGTTTGCCTCGATGTGACCGAAGAGGTTGTTGATGAAGCACTCGAGAAAGAATGTGAACTCATTGTTTCCCACCATCCACTTATTTTCAAAGAAATTTCCAGCATCAATCCCACCCACGAGCAAGGGCGGATCATCTATAAAATGATCCGAAACAACATTGCCCTTCTGTCCGCACACACAAACTTAGACGCTGCTTTGGATGGTGTTTCGTTTGTACTGGCAAATAATTTGGGTTTGGATAACCTTCAGTTTCTCGATAAAGCTTATAACATTAGCCGTAAAATTTCCCTCACTACGGACTATGAGGACACTGAAGCCGTCTTAAAACTTTTGAATTACTATTCTGCCGAGGAAGCTCACTTTTATGAAGTGGACGGAAGAAAAGACGGCCAGAAAAATTTTGAAGCGATTATTGATCAGCACTACGTTTCGCAGCTTCGCAATGCGCTCGAGAAAGAGGGTCTGCTTAAAAAGGGAAGTTTCCAGGTGATTGAGATGTCTACCCCAACCAATAATTTTGGAATGGGAGTGTTGGGCTACTATCCTGATGATGGAATTGCGAAGGATGAATTTTTACATCTGGTATGCAGGGCACTGGATGTTCCTTCCCTGCGATATTCCGGCAATGCAGAACGAATTAAAAAAGTAGCTGTATGTGGTGGAGCTGGTGCTTTTCTGAAGGACAAAGCCATAAAATCGGGGGCAGATGCTTTTGTAACCGCCGATATTAAATATCATGACTACTTTATCGAACGAACGAATTTTTTACTGGTGGATGCCGGGCACTATGAAAGTGAATTCCCGGTTGTAGAAGCGATCCGTAAAGAACTATCTGAAGCGTTTGAAAACCTGCAGGTTGACGCAACAGAAAACGTAACAAACCCGATGGAGATTTACGTTACCGAATTTGAAAATAAAAACATTTAAAATTTCCTAATTCAATACCATGCAAGAGGTACTCCAACAACTCGCAAATCTTCAATACATTGACAGCCGGATTGATGAAATACGGCAGCTCCGTGGTGATTTACCAGAAGAAGTTCTGGACATTGAAACAAATATTAACCGGTTAAACGCTAAAATTAATCAGCTCAAGGAAGAGAAGGAAGAGCTTACAGGCGAAAAGAAAAAACTGGAGCTTGAAATTGAGTCTTCTCTTGAAAAAACAGAGAAGTACGAGGAGCAGCAACTAACTGTCCGAAACAACCGAGAGTACGATGCTCTGACTAAAGAGATTGAGGCTCAAAAACAGTTTGTTGAAAACTCAACTTCAAGAATCGAAGAGATTGAAAAACGCCAGGAAGAGCTCGATGAGAAATTGGGTGAAATAGAGGAAAGGCTTGAAGAGACCAATAAACTTCACGAAGAGAAAAAAGAGAATCTTGATGAAGTTATTGAGAACACTAAATCTGAAGAGGAGAAGCTCCTTGAAAAAAGAGAAGAGCTGGAAGAAGAGCTTGACAACCGCTACGTTCGCAGCTATAATCGTCTCAGAGATGGTTTATCAAACGGAATTGCTGTTGTCGGTATGGAGAAAGGCGCTGCCCTGGGAATGGCACTCCCTCCCCAAACGCAGGTTGAAGTTCGCCGCAAGAACAAAGTTATTATTGACGAAAACAGCGGCCGTATTGTAATTGATCCCTCCTTTTTTGAAGAGGCTAAAAAACAGCTTGAGATTTAAATCTGACCGTTATGTGCCGGAGAGTGACCGGCCCATCCCGAACTACCGGGGTTTCTCCGGTATCGAATAGATCTGATGTACCTGTTTAGCGATCTGACAGACGAAAAAAAGCCAATCTCTTGGCACAGACCGTTTTTTCGCCCTCACCCCTCTCGCGGGGGAGAGGGCGAAACGATGAATGGCCTGGAACAAGGAGTCTTTCGCGCGCTAAATACGTACAATATGATATAGATCTATTATAGAAGGCTATGCAAAACAATGACCGTCATCCTGAACTTGATTCAGGATCTCCAGATACTGGCTATAAAGACGAATGGAGAATCTGAATCGAGTTCAGATAGACGCATACCCACGGTTTTGCAAAGCCTTCTTATATCATATCGGGAACAACCGTACTGAATCATTCTTCCGTTGTGTAGTGAGCGTAACTGAATCAACGTTTAGAAATAATGGGCAAGCTGCCCGTTGTAGAACGGATGATACCAGCTCAGCGAGCGGTTTAATATTTCTGCAAAATGGAATCGTCAGTCCAATCGTTATTTAAATCGCCTTATAATCATTATCTTTTAAAAGGTTTTCAGGCAATCGTTCCGGCCACGGTCGGGAAGGAAAGTCCGAACACCTACGAGTACTGTACTTCCTAACGGGAAGATTCCGGATCAATAACGGGATAGCCAGTGCCACAGAAAACAGACTTCCCTTCAAAGTGGAGAAGAACGGGGTAAATCCTCCTTCGCTGAAGCTTCGGAGGGTAAAGGTGAAAAGGTGAGGTAAGAGCTCACCGCCCCGGTGGTGACATTCGGGGGCAGGGCAAACCTTACAGGGTGCAAGTTCACGCAGGTTGTGCGCCACTCGTCGCTATACAACCGGGTAGAACGCATACGATCCCGATGGCAACATCGGGGCCAGATAAATGGTTGCCACCCCGACTTATAGTTGGGGTACAGAATTCGGCTTATCGAAAACCTAAACAAATTGGCTGTTTCGTCTTGAAATAGCCAATTTTCTTCGAAACATCTGAGATGATGTGCCATTTAATTAATCATAATAAAAGCATCTTGCAGTAGTTAGCAAACTGCAAATTCAACAAGAATTAATTCTACATAATGCATATTTCAAAAAAATTAGTACTTACACTTATTTGTTCACTTTTTGCTGCCGGTTCTATGTTTGCTCAGGCGCAGCAGCAACCGCAAATGCCGCCGCAACAGCAAGATTTACCTACCTCATCTGATGTCAGCGATGAAGAGATCACACAACTTGGAGAGGCTGTTGAGGAGTTAGAGCCTATTCAGGCAGAAACACAGGAGAAAATAAGATCAGCAGTTGAAAAGGAAGACCTGACTTTTGAAAGATTTCAACAGATGATGATGGCCATGCAGAATCCACAAATGGCACAGCAGGTGAATATTACGGATGAAGAGAAATCCAAAATTCAAACGTTGCAGCCAACACTCATGCAGATTCAAACCGAGGCTCGTCAGCAAATGAGCACTAAAATTGAGGAAAATGGTTTAACAATGCAGCGATATCAGCAGATTATAATGGGAGCGCAACAAGATCCCGAACTGATGTCCCGAGTGGAAGATGAGTTGGGCTTACCACAACAAGGCAACCAACAATAACAGTTTACAATAAAAGTTGATTGAAAGGCTTGGTTCATTTCGAATCAGGCCTTTTTTATTTCAAGGAGAGATTTCGCGGTTTCAGGGTAAAGCTTGCCAGAATTTACGTTGGTTACAGGTTTACGCTGTAATTCCCTTTGATCTTCCGGTCAAGTTCGCGGCGTATATCTTTCTCTTTAATGTCTTCTCGTTTGTCGTACTGTTTTTTACCACGAGCTAATCCCATCAGAATTTTTGCATATCCGCGTTTAAAATAGAGCTTGAGTGGTACAAGAGTATACCCTTTCTGATTAATGTTCTTGTCTATTTCGCGAATCTCCCTTCGTTTCAATAATAGCTTTCGGTCGCGTCTCTCATCGTGATTAGCATAGGATCCAAACTTATACGGTTTGATATACATATTCTTCAACCAAACCTCTCCGTTCTGCAGATAAGCAAAAGCCTCATTCAGGCTGGCCTTCCCCTGGCGCAGTGATTTAACTTCTGTACCCTTCAAAGAAATACCGGCCTCATACGTTTCATCAATATGGAAATCGTGCCGGGCTTTGCGGTTTTTTAGAGTGGGTGTTGTATTTGAGTTTTGATTCTTTTTCGCCAATGCGATTTGTGATTGATAGGTTTAGAATTCGTTCTCTGTTGAACAAGGTAAGCAGATTCTTGTTGAACTCAGAATAATGAACACGACAATGTAGCCGATGGAAACCCAAGATTTTTAATACTCAATTCCCACTTCTTCTAATCCTTCCAAAACATCCGGCTCGGGGTTGCGGTCAGGAATGGTTTTATAGATCGACAGAATTTGGTTGATATTCGTTCGGGCAACCTGGTTTTCCGGGTTGATGCGTAACACTTCTGTAAATTGAGTTAGAGCCCTGTTCATACGTGTTCTCATCTCGGTCTGATCGAATGTATTCATGCTGTGAAGCCCGTAATTGAGGTGTGTTTTTTCCAGCAGTTGTTGAATCGTTGGATCTTGTTGATTTTCTTCACTCAACAAAGAGAGAGCCGTTTCATATTCATTGGCCTGAATTAACTGATCTACCTTTTCGGGAAGCGGGGCGTTTTCATCTACAACATCGGGTTCAGATTCACCGCAGGAGATCAGGAGTAAGAGAAAAAGAGGGATCGAAAGTTTAAGAAGGTTCATTGAACGAAAAAAGGATTAAATATCAGGTCATAGTTTGAGGTAAATTAATCTCCCCTTCGAAGGGGAATGTGCGCATGATTGAATGTCGTGAGAACGGGGTGTCATCCCCCGAGTTCACACGACATTCGTCGTGCTCACATTCCCCCTTCAAAGGGGGAAGCTATCAATTCACAAAATAAATGGGTGTCGGGCTGATACAGAGGATAAATACAGCCATACTGATCCAGCCGAGCCGTTTCCTCCATGGCGACAATGGCCGCTCAAAGATAACAGGAGGGTGTTCCATTTTTACAAAATAAACAAGAAAGAAACTCCAAAATACCCAGATTAACGATCCGGTTTGTGTAAACCCGGATGTAAAATAAAGGTATGCTACCGTTGATATCAGAGATATGGCCCACATGGGGGCGATCCAGACATGTTCACTGTAAAATCCTTTTCTAAACAGAAATAATAAGATTAGTGCCCAGAGCATTATGGAGAGAAATCCATATCCGGGCATCCATCCGTCAATATTTAGAAAGAGAAAAGGGATCGCTTCAATTCCTCCGAGTGTAGCAATAGATCCAAAGCAAATTCTGGCCACCGTTCGGTGTTTTTTGTATCCAATCAAAGAGTATAAAATATGTCCGCCGTCAAGCTGGCCAATCGGCATTAGGTTCAGCGCTGTAAAAAAGAGTCCCAGCCATCCTGCAAAAAGAAACGGGAAATGATACATTTCGTACATGGGCGGTACATTCTCAAAAAAGCTGGCCAGGAATGAAAACAGTAAAGTATGTCCCAGCATAATGGTTGAACCCTCGGGCGCATTTTCAATTTCCGGGGGCGTTTCCGGGTACTGTCCCGTTTCCTGAACATGGCTGATAACCTCTTCGTGTCCTGCAAAATTTTCGATGAATGATGGATCAGGCAGGGTTGAGAATCCATAAAGTAAAACAATAAGAGACACCAGAAAGCCTGCAATTGGCCCCGCTATACCGATATCAAACAGTTTCTTCGTTTCCTGGATGCGCTCTTCAATTTTAATAACGGCGCCCATGGTTCCAATCCCGAGTGGAATAGGAATAAAGTAAGGCAGGGTAACTTTTACATTGTGATAAACGGCTGCGAAATAGTGTCCGAACTCATGCGTGGCCAGGAATGCCAGAAGCAAAGTGGCGAATAGAGCTCCTTCCGGCCACATATCAAGATAAGATGCGGTATCTGCCGATTGACCCACCCAGAAGATTCCGACGAATGTGACGCATGCAAACGTGGCAATAAACAACGCCACATGCTTCAGGATAGTCCATAAGCCGGGTTGATTCTTAGGCTGCTCTTTAATATTGGGAAGTTCCTGCGTCTGTGTTTCTGCCTCTGGAAATGCCAAACTACTTCAGATTAAATTTTTTTCAATTAAAACTGTCATGTACGTGAAATGGGCATCGTCATACAACGCGCTCCGCCCCGGCCCCGACAAAGTTCGTGACCTTCAAAGCTGATTGCAATCTTACCCTCTTTTTCAGGATTAAGATCTTTGTTTTCAAATTCTTCAATAAACTCATATTGGTTCATGTGCCTGTAGCCATGGCTCACTAACGCCTCAAACGTTTTTGTGTTGCGGCCATATCCTACAACAATTCCCGGTGCCAGGGCAAACAAGTTTGCACCGTCTGTCCATTGTTCCCGAAACTGATCGATACGTTTTTCGCCGCCGCATTTAATAAACGTAAACTCTTTGCCGGTTAATTCCTCCAATATCTCTTTCAGAGATGTACACTGCCTGCACTGAACTGCATCACCGTTTAAAAAAAGATCTACAACATTATTCTCTTTCTCCTCAATAGAGGGTGGAAAGACTACACATTCAGTTTTATCTGCAAATGTAAAAATGGTGTCGAGATGCATGGACGATCGTTGTTTGGGAATATCAACTGCCAGCACATGTTCCACTCCGTGATGCAGTAACTGCTCGGCAACTCCCATCAAACCGCTGAATGAGGTGCGTTCGCTCATACCAATCAGTACAATATCGTCTGATGCAATCAATACATCTCCGCCCTCGATGGTTTGATGCCCGCCAACTGTTATGGCGTTTTCTTTTACCGATTCAAACAGTGGATGATGATGCACAATCGTCCGCATCAACAAAAATTCCCTTGCCCGGGCTTCTTTTGCTGCTCGTGAAAGAATTACAGTATTTCGTGCAACGGCGGCAAGATCGCGGGTGAACAGTAAATTGGGGGCTGGATGAAGATTGAACGTGTGATCTCCCAAAACTCCCTCGGCCACAAACCGGACAAATTCTTTCGGATGGAGCCGGATAAGTTCTTTTTCTACGGTATGAATATTTTCAAATGGCTGCTCTTTAATCATCCATTCAATAAATTCTGCGCGTATATCTTCTGATGCAAAAACCTCCTCGGCCAGATCCAGAATTTCAAAAATTTCTCCATCATCAGGCATTGCAGTGCTGAAGATTTTCAGCATATCGATATGTTCATATTTGGCATCACTTTCAAAGATGATGTCATCAAAAAGAAGCTCTTCCTTAATATTTGGATTCACCAGGGAAACTTCACGTCCGGGCGAATGTACAATCAAGCCCCGAAGCACGCCGGTTTCAGAAGAAATATTGATATTCATAGAGTTCAGGTTAAATGAGAGGATGAAGATACGCTTTTTCGTGCAGCTTTTTTAAGAAGAATCGATCAGTAAAGTGTGAGAATTGGCTTTCATACAAACAAATTTTTTGGATCATTTTTATAAAACAAAGAAGCCATTTTTTCGTACTGGTTTTTAATAAATAAGCTCAACTATACTATCCAAAGAAATGAAGAAAAATCTGCTGTTTTTACTTTTATTATCCTGTTTTCTGGGGCTTGAAACAACAAAAGCTCAACAAAATTCTGACCTGAAGTATAGAACTTTTCGGGTGACTCTTCTTCCCGGTTTGAGTACCAATGGCGTTGAAGCACCCAACTATTCATGGTATTCCTTTTTTGATGGCAACAGAGGCACTCATAATTTCGATTTTTGGGTAGAGATGTCTGCCGGTATTCAACTCTTTTGAGAGGTTCATGCAATTTGTTCTGTGAAATATTGTTAATTTAGTATCAAACGACCGATCAAATTGTACTATAAAATGATTGATGCATTGAGTGCCGCCAAAAGTTCTATACTTCTTCTCTTTTTTATTCTGTTCATGATTTTTTCAGGATGTAGTGAAGAGAGTAATCAGGAAAATGAAATTGACAAGCTCACGATTCAAACTGCAACAATAGTTGAGGGTAATGCTGATACCATCGCCGAAATCCCTGTTAATTTGGAGGGGTCGCTGGTTTCGGACGTAACTGTATCGTATGAAATTGAAGAGGGAACGGCATTAAATGGGGATGATCTGAATGCAACAAATGGAGAGATAACCTTTAGTCCCGATAATTTAAAAGCCGTTATTCCGGTAGAGGTGATGGGTGATGAGTATTTTGAACTCTCGGAAACATTTAAAGTAAAGCTGACAGCTGATGGCCGTTCAACAACATTTATAATCACCATTTCTGACAACGATGATATGGCCGAAATCCTCTCGGATGAAGATGGATTTTATACACCTGAAGAATATCCGTCCATGAGTTTAAAATGGAGTGATGAATTCAATGGTGATCAGCTAAACACCGCCGATTGGACCTATGAAATTGGGGATGGTTGTCCTGATCTCTGCCAATGGGGGAATAGAGAGCTTCAGGATTACACGGATATCGATTCGAATTCAAATGTCGAAAATGGTATGCTTACAATAACTGCCCGGAAGGATGGCAGTGACTACACATCGGCACGAATCAAAACCGAAGATAAAGTGGAACTTCAATACGGCCGGATTGATATCCGCGCCAAACTTCCAAAAGGACAAGGAATCTGGCCGGCTATCTGGATGCTTGGTGCCAATATCGATCAGGTTGGCTGGCCGATGAGCGGTGAGATTGACATCATGGAGTTGGTTGGGCATGAACCAAGCATTGTTCACGGCACTGTTCATTACGATGATGGCGGATACGATTCATCAACCGGTATGAAGGGGTTATCCTGCGGAACATATTCCGATCAGTTTCACGTCTACACCTTGGTTTGGGAGAAAGATCAAATTAGTTGGTATGTGGACAATCAATGGTTTAAGACCTTTTCGGCTTCGATCCCAATGTAAATTTCTATCCTTTTAATGCGCGCTTCTTTTTCATCATGAATGTGGCTGTGGGTGGGAACTGGCCCGGTCCGCCCGATCAAACCACCGAATTCCCTCAAGAGATGGTAGTGGATTACATTCGTGTATTTGAGTAATGAGAGTATCCTGCAATTCTAATTGTCTTTCCCCAATTAGTGTTATAATCTTTAAAAAAGTATAGCCAATCAGATAGCCACAAAAACACGAAACCACAAAATTTTTAGTGTTTTTGTGCTTTTGTGGCCTCTTTTAAAGTTGACTATTAAATTGATTTATTGATTCTAACACTATATTAATTTACCGGCTGCTATACTAACAAGATTCAAAACTCATTACAGGACTTCCGCTCACCTCATATTGAGGCACCGAAGCGTAATCGAAGTATTTTGTTTGTTTTGTACAATTTTTTATCTAAATTTTTGACTGAACGTTTAGTCAATTAAAAATGAGCCCACGGACAGCACAACAAAACGAGGAAATTCGGCAGCAAACCCAAAAGCAAATTATTGATTCTGCATTCGAGTTGTTTGCCAATGAAGGCTATTCTAAAACGAGTATTGCGGCAGTTGCTAAAAAAGCAGGGATTTCCAAAGGACTGATCTATCATTACTTTGATAGCAAAGAAGCCATTTTAGAAGCTATTTTTGATCAGTTGGTGAGCATGGGAGATCAAATGATGGACTTCCCGGAAGAGTCTGGTCCCGTGGAAAAGATCAAACAAACCCTGGAGCAAACCTTCGATTTCATAGAGAACGAAACGGGAATGGGCCGATTGATGGTTTCGTTAGCGCTTCAACCGGATGTATTTGACAGCCTCAAACCAAAACTGGATAAAGTTCAAGAGAGACAGATTCTGATGTTTAAAGAGATTATGTGGGATTTGGGGTGCTCCGAGCCCGAACTGGAAGCGTATCAACTGGGGGCCATGTTGGATGGAATTTTGATGGGATATATTGCTATGGGCGATGATTATCCGTTACAGGAATTAAAAGCTAAAATACTGGAGGAATATGTACCTGATTAAAAGAGTTGCTATTGCAGTTTGTTTGTTTGGGTTGATTTCAATTTCAGTTTCGGCTCAATCAGCTGAAGAAATTGTACGCGAAGCATATAAAAAAATGGAGGGCGAGAGTTCGCGAGCAGAGATTACAATGGAAATTGTACGCCCTAATTGGACCCGAAGTGTATCCATGAAAAGCTGGAGCTTGGGAGAAGATTACAGCCTGATTTTGATTACTGCCCCTGCCCGTGATGAAGGAACATCATTCCTGATGAGAAACAATGAAATATGGAACTGGCTGCCGGATGTAAACCGGACCATCAAAATGCCGCCTTCTATGATGAGCCAGTCGTGGATGGGTTCTGACTTTTCCAATAATGATCTGGTTCGCGAATCTTCGGTCATAACAGATTATACATACATTATGATGGATAGTGAGACTGTGGATGGGTACGATTGCCATGTTATCGAGATGATCCCTAAACCGGATGCTCCCATCGTGTGGGCGAGGGTAGTCAGCTATATTTCAAAAGATGAATATTTGAACCTTCGGGTTGAATATTTTGATGAAGATGATACGTTGGTTCGCATCATGGCTGGATCTGAGGTGAAAGTATTGGGGGGACGGCTCATTCCAACAAAAATGGAGATGATACCTGTTGAAGAGGAAGGAAACAGAACGGTTATTACGTACCAGGATATTGAATTCAATATCGATATCTCTGAAAGTTTCTTTAGCATTCAAAATATGAAGAGGGTACAGTGAAACAGTTAGCAGTAAACAATAAGCAGTTATCAGTTTAAAATCTTCAGCCGTCTGACCGCTCCAAACGGTCTGACGGCTACATACTTTAGCATCAACTAAATATGCTATACTTACAATTAGCCTGGCGAAATATCTGGAGGAATAAGCGTCGTACAATTATCACGATGCTCTCCATTGTTGTGGCTGTTTTACTGGCAGCTGTGATGCGTTCCATGCAGGAAGGGCAGTACACAGATATGGTTGAAAACACGGTAGGCACGTTTTCTGGATATGTGCAGGTCCATGGAAAAGGTTACTGGGAGGATAAAACACTCGATAATACCTTCGTTGCTGCAGATTCGGTATATGCCAACATTCAGAGCGAGCAATCTGTACAAGCCGTGGTTCCCCGGCTGGAATCGTTTGCACTGGCAGCAGGAGAAAATCAAAGCCGGCCTGCGATGGTGATGGGAATAGATGTAGAATGCCGAGAAATCATTGAGTGATCCCGAAAAGCGTATTCAGTCCGGGTCATACTTTGAAAGTAATGAATGAGCGATCCGTAATCCTGGGCCAGGAATTAATGCAGCGGCTGGATGTTCAGCTTGGCGATAGTTTAGTCATGATTGGCCAGGGTTTCAGGGGACAAAGTGCCACCGGCCTCTACAGAATCCGCGGGACCATTGCTTTTCCAAATCCACAGCTCAACCGAAACCTGGTGATGATGCCGCTCGAAACGGCTCAATACTTTCTTGCCGCAGAAAACCGTCTGACCTCCCTCTCCATTATCCTGGATGATACGGAACAGGTTGATGCGACCGTAAAGAGTCTTCAATCAATATTTTCTGATGAGTTCGAAGTTATGAGCTGGCAAACGATGATGCCCGAATTGGTTCAAACCATAGAAGCCGATCGAGGCGCCGGATTGATCATGATATTTGTTTTGTACATCGTAGTAGGCTTTGGAATTTTAGGAACGGTGTTGATGATGATTACCGAACGAACCTACGAATTTGGGGTGATGATTTCGGTTGGAACGCCGCGTTTTGTCATCGCCTTGATGCTGGCAATCGAAATTCTGTTGATGGCGCTGGTGGGAAGCGGAATCGGTATTTTGGTTTCGATTCCCATTGCATGGTATTTCAACATCAATCCCATCGAGTTTTCAGGTGATATTGCCGAGGTATATCAATCCTATGGAATGGAAGCTGTGATGCAATTTTCCACCGAGCCGGTTGTGTTCTATTCGCAGGCTGTCACAATTTTTATCATCACATTGGTTTTCAGCATTATTCCTTTGATTAAAGCCAGCAGGCTCAACCCGGTGGAGGCATTGAGAGGATAATATGGTCAAAAACATCATAAAACTCGGGTGGAAAAATGTATGGAGAAATCCGGCGCGCAGCGGAGTGGTCATTGTAGCGGTGCTGCTGGGAACCTGGGCCGGTATTTTCAGTGCAGGATTTTTTAACGGATTTATGGAAGATTATCTGCACAACCAGATTGAACTATCTATCGGGCACATCCAGATTGAGCACCCTCAATTCGGGGATCTCAACAATCCGAAATTTTCCATTTCAAATGCGGATGAGATCATTCAGTATGCTGAAGAAAAATCATATACAGAAGATGTGTCGGCCAAAAGTATGGCGACCGGTTTGGCTCAAAGTCCCCACAGCAGTTTTGGGGTTAACATTTACGGAATTGATCTTGAAGCAGATACCTCACTGACTGTGAAGCAGTATATCACAAAGGGCGAAATGATTAACACCACCACCTGGAATCCAATCCTGATTGGCATTGAACTCGCCGAACGGCTTGACCTGGAATTAGGATCAAGAATGGTGTTAAGTTTCCAGGACGTGACGGGTGATATCACCGGTGGAGCATTTCGTGTTGCAGGAATTTTCGACACTTTTATGAATCAGTTTGATGAAGGAAATGTATTTGTCCGGAAGAGTGATTTGAACGGGCTTCTTGGAAATATGAATGCCATCCACAATATCAGGATAGATACGGATGATCTTTCGATGGCTGAAATGTATGCAGCACAAATCAAGCAAGAGTTCCCCGATGTAGAAGTAAAAACCTGGCGAGATATTGCTCCCGAGTTGAGATACTCTTTTGATATGATGGATCTCACACTCTACATCGTAATGATCATTATTATTATTGGCCTGATCTTCAGCATCATCAACACCATGTTGATGGCCGTCCTGGAACGAACCCGCGAACTTGGAATGCTGCGTGCCATTGGAATGAATAAATCGCGAACCTTCAGTATGGTAATGATTGAAACTGTATTTCTGACGATGGTGGGCGCTCCCGGCGGAGTCTTCCTGGGCTGGATCTTTATCACCTATTTTGGAAATGTTGGAATAGATTTGAGTGCGTTTGCACAGGGGTTGAATCAGTGGGGAATCGGAACGGTCGTGTATCCGTCACTCACATGGCCGTATTATCTGAATATCATGCTGATGATTGCAGCGGCGTCATTATTGTCAGCTTTATATCCCGCCTGGCGAACCTTAAAGCTGAAACCCGTTCAAGCGATTCGAAAGTTTAATTAAAGATGAGGAGTGCGGAATGTGGAAACATCAAGTACAAAATTCATGAACATCAAATTTTATACAAAACAGTCATCGGATGAGTGTTGCTACTTTTTACTCGTTCCGAAGGTCCTCCTTCGGAACGCCAACCTGAAGCTCCGCTTCCATTCAACCATCACACCAATCAAATGGATTCAAACACTACAGATATTTTACCAGAAGCAGAGCTTCCAAGGGCAATGTTCCGAAGGAAGGCCTTCGGAACAAGTAACCCGCAACCTGTAACCAGATCGCCATGTCAGTCATAACAACAACCGGATTAACCAAAGTGTACAACCCGGATCAGGTGCCGGTTCATGCCCTCAGAGGAGTGGATCTCACGATTGAGAAAGGGGAGTTTACGTCTATCGTGGGGCCTTCCGGATCAGGAAAAACAACTCTGCTCAATATTATTGGTGGATTGGATGAACCGACCGAAGGAAGAGCACAGATTCAGGATACCGATTTGAGCACTCTTTCAGACCGTAAGCTGATCAATTTTCGGCTGCATCACATCGGGTTTGTGTTCCAGGCGTATAATTTAATTCCGGTTTTGACAGCGATCGAAAATGTATCCTTCATCATGCAGATGCAGGGTCGCCCGGCAAAAGAGTGTCGCAAAAAAAGTATGGAGTTGTTAAAAGAGGTTGGCCTGGAAGATAAAATTAACAAACGACCTTCAGAACTTTCCGGAGGACAGCAGCAGCGTGTGGCCGTGGCGAGAGCGCTGGCATCCAAACCCGCATTTGTTTTGGCCGATGAACCGACTGCCAATCTCGATTCCGTTTCCACCGCAGAATTGTTGGACATGATGCTGGAACTGAATGAACGCGAAGAGATGACCTTCGTATTCTCCACCCACGATCAGCGGGTTATTGACCGTGCGAGGAGAGTGGTAACCCTCGTGGACGGTAAAATTGATACAGATGAAAAGAGATGAAAAGTACTCAAAAAAGAGAGAATATCATCAAACCAAAGCAAGCTGGAAGAGTCCAACGGACCTTCAAGAGTTGCGCTTTCCTCTTATTAATTCTTGTGCCTGCCTTTTTCATCAAAAGCCCAATTCTCTGACATTCTTGATATCAGCGGATATCTGAAAGAACTTGGACAGGTATCCATTGATAATGGTTTATCAACTTTTCGGTACGATAATATTTTGCATCACCGGCTGGAAACGGAGTGGAGTTTTACGCATAATTTTGAACTGAATGCAGATATTCGAACAAGATTATTGAGCGGATATAGCGTAAGACATACACCGGGACTGGGAACGCGTTCTATGAGAATGATCCTGACCTTGTAGATCTGTGGTGGGTGTGGGAAGATTCGGATAAGCTGCTGTTACACTCCCAAATCGACCGACTGCATCTTAGCTATTTTAATGGACCGCTGGAGATCTATGCCGGTCGGCAGCGAATTAACTGGGGAAAAACCTACGTGTGGAATCCCAACGACCTGTTCAACAATTACGCATTTCTTGATTTCGATTACGAAGAGCGTCCCGGCGTGGATGCCGTTTCCGCCATATACAACCTCGATTTTGCTTCCAGTATTGAAATGGCTGTTAAGCTTGGCGAGACGTTCGAGGAGATGGTAATCGCCGGGATGTACCGAACCAACTGGAATCAATACGATCTGCAATTTATAGGCGGGCATTATTTTGATAAGATTACCCTTGGTATTGGTTGGGCCGGTTATATTAAAGATGCCGGTTTTAAAGGCGAGATCTCCTACTTTCAACCGGAGGAGAACTTTTTGAAATCGAAAGGAAATATTACCGCCACAACTGGTTTAGATTACATGTTTTCGAATTCACTGTATGCACAAGGAGAGGTTCTGTACAACGGAGGGAATAGGGGACGAGGAAGCCCGGTTTTTGAACTTCTCCAACCTCCCAGCGCTGACAATTTGTTTGTTACTAAAACCGGATTCTATTTGAGCGCTTCCTACCCCGTAACACCTCTAACAAATATCTCCGGCGGAGTATTAGGAAGTTTCGATGAAGAATTTGTGATATTGATTCCCCAGATTTCTCACTCACTTACCAATAACATCGATTTTTTAGCTCTGGCTCAACTGTTGAAAGGCTCATTTCTAACTGAATTCATAGACACACCAAATGTGCTTTATTTCCGTCTGAAATGGAGTTATTAAAACTTCGTCTGCCGATTGTCTTTTTGCATCTGCCAAATTTGTGACTCTTTAAATCCCTCGTCAAAATCAATTCTTTTAAAATGGGTAAAACAATTTATTTTGATTGAAACCGAATCAAACAAGTCAGCCACACAAATGAAACATATCTTCATACTTTTTCTTCTGATTTTTTCTGTCTCAACGCTGGTATATGGACAAATTCAACCGATTGAAAGACCCAATCATACAGTAAAGAAAACAGGTGATTTTGAATTGACAGGTGATGGTTCAGCCGAAGAATGGAATCAAACGGAATGGATTGACATTACCCAGAGAAATCTGATGGATAATACGCCTGAGAGGGCAACCAAAATGAAGCTACTTTATTCAGAAACCGGGTTGTACGTGTTGTTTCAAAACGAAGATAGCCTGGTAACCACGCCTTTTACGGAAAATTTTAAAAATCTTTGGCTGGGTGATGTGGTGGAGGTTTTCCTGTGGACGAATCAGTCGGAGCCGGACTATTTTGAATATGAGATCACCCCGCTGGATTACGAACTGCCGCTCATTGTATCAAACATAGATGGAGAGCTTTTGAGTTGGATTCCGTTTGATGACACCTACCGGGAGGACCGAAAAGTGCGCCACAAAACAACCGTCACAAACGGTGAAAAGGAAAATGGAGCCTCCATAGACTCATGGACAGCGGAGATGTTTATTCCGTACAAGCTGCTTCATCCTTTAAAAAATATTGACCCTAAACCCGGCACTACCTGGCGCGCGAATTTCTACCGGGTTGATTACGATGATGAGGGAGCCTATTGGTCATGGAGTCCGTTCGAAGGGAACTTCCACGACTATCAAAACTTTGGGGTGTTGATGTTTGAGTGAGTACCTCGCCTGCTCATTGCTTTTTTGAGCTGGCGAATCATAGGTACCCTAAAACAAAAATCGGCAGCTGAAAAGAATTCAGCAGCCGATCTCCTTATCAAACGACCTATCGTTTTTTAAACAGCAAATATTTATCGAAGCCAGTACTGCATTCCGGGATCAGGACGTCCAACAAAGCAAATTTGGGTAAATCCATAGAATTGAATAGTATCCCGGGCTTTGGCCGCCTCGGCACGATCTTCATACGTAAAAATTAGTGAGTTGCCATCCACAACATGCCAGTCACTTCCAGACTGTTCAATTTCAACATTCTCAGGATTTACTTCTAAACAGTCCTCAGAAAACGGAACATCTTCATCTACTTCAGCAGGTGCGCCGTCAACAAGCCAATACTCCATTGGTGCGTTTGGGCGATCAACAAAGCAATGATTGCTAAACTCATAATACTGTATAATTTCCTGAGCCTTCTTGGCATTTTCAAACTCTTCAAACAACAGAATTGCGCTATTTCCTTCCACAAGACGCCAGTTATCTCCAAATTCTTCTATCTCGATATTCTCTGGCATCATAAGTCAGGCAATCTTCATTATCCGGAGATCCCCAGTCAAACACAGCCGTTACCGATTTTGGACTCTCAACAACAATAGTTTCCGGATTTTGCTGGCCCTCGAGATCACCTTGCCAACCGGTAAAAACCCGGCTTTGTTCTGGTATAGCGGTGAGCTCTACTACCGTTCCATGTTCATAATCCGTCTGTTTGGGTGCCTGAACGATCTCTTCCTGAACGTTGCCATCACCTACTGTTTCTAATGTTAGTGTATACTGCTTTCTTTCAAAAATCGCTGTGACATCAACATCGTCGGTAATTTCAAAAGAATGTGGGTTGTCTGTTCCTGTTATATCTCCTTCCCATTGTACGAACAGAAATTCTTCGGAAGGTTCCGCTTCAATTTGAACGGTGGTTCCTTCATCGTATTCCGCGGAAGATGGATTGACGGTTCCGCCCTCTGCCGGAGTTGAATTAGCCGTTAACTGGTAAACTTCGGTTGAATCAGAAGTGCCACATCCGCTCACCAAAGCGGAAATAAGTAATAAGAAGATAAAATTTATAACTTTGCCCTTTTTAAGCTTTTGATGAATCATTGTCTGCAAACTTTTTTATGAGTTTATTTAAAACTTTTTAAAAGATTAATAAATGACAGAAAAAATTCAATGGATATTATGGTGTAATTTATTGTTTATAAATGATTTCTGATTTTATGTGAAAGGCGTATTTAATGGAAGTAGCCAAAGAGAGGATTTGAAAATATCTTTCAAAATTATAGAAGTATCATCGTCTGCCGATTGCACCGTAGAGGGCCATGTGATTTTTTTTATCGAATTCCACGAAAAACAGCCTTAAAGATTCGGCAGCCAAGATGGATTTGGCAGTCGATACTCTCCTTTCACCTGCCGCTTTTTTCGGTTGGCGAATTTATAGGGTCTAAACCGACTCATCGTATAAATGTATAGCTCGAATTTGGCTACCCGTCTGACCGCTTGAAGCGGTCTGACGGGTTCAATCATCCGATGAATGGCAGACGGAAAATTCGACAGCCGAAGTGGATTCGGCAGTTGAGATTATTGAACCGATTTTCTAATTACCCCACCCGGCCTTATCTCATTCCTCTCCCCCTCCTCAATAACCG
Organism: Balneolaceae bacterium; assembly: GCA_034521495.1. NCBI lineage: Bacteria > Pseudomonadati > Balneolota > Balneolia > Balneolales > Balneolaceae > Balneolaceae bacterium. The sequence continues at coordinate 121,495 of JAXHMK010000004.1, read as the reverse complement.
CTTCCCCATTTACAAAAACCCAATCAAACCCCTGGGCGTACTGGTGGGGGTTTTCGAAGTCAGCCAGATCTTGAACATTGGCGGGATCATAAATCAGAAGGTCAGCAGCGAAGCCTTCGCGGATCAGTCCGCGCGGAATTTCAACCTGGGAGGAGTCGGATAAGCCGAGTGTTTCTGCGGGAAGTCCGGTCATTTTATGGATGGCTTCTTCGAGCGTCAGAAGATTCTCTTCCATCACATAATTGTCAATAATTTTGGCGAAACTTCCGTAGCCTCGCGGGTGGCGCATCGTTGGGCTGCCGTCGGAGCTAACCATCACGTGGGGATCTTGCAAGAATCGTTTCATCACCTCTTCATTCATCACAAAATAGGCAGCGCTGGCTCCGGTTGGGCCAATATCATCAATCAGCACATCTTCGAACGGTTTGTTGAGGGAGTCGGCTATCTCAGCCAGAGTCATTCCGGCCCAGGGTGCCGTTCCGAAAAGCGTGGCTTCGGGGCCGTTTCGTTTTTCAATTCTATTGCGAAGATATTCTTCAAGTTCTGCACGGCGAGTCTCTTTGATCTCATCAAAATTTCCAGGTGTAACCCAGTTCGGAAACACAATTCCAATTCCTGTAAAACTTGCTGTGTATGGATAGACATCAGCAGTAATCTGAACACCGCTTTTTCTCGCCTCATCCATCAACGCCAACACACCTTCCGCCCGTTTTGGATCATTGGCATACACAATTTTGATGTGTGAGACGTGGACCTTCGCGCCGGATTTTTTCCCCTGTTCAATCAGCTCTCGAATGGAATCTTCAATCTCGCTATCGTCTTCGCTGCGAACATGACTCATCACCAATCCATTGTGATTTGCAACGGGTTCCGCCAACGCGACCAACTCCGGGAGTGTGGCATAGCGACCGGATTCATATTCCAGTCCTGTAGTCAACCCAAAAGACCCATTATCCATCGCATCGTTCATCAGGTCCACCATCGATTCGAGATTAGAATCGGAGAGCATCGGCTGTTGCGGGGTGTTGGTCAATTGCCGTAAAGTTCCATGGCCCATGAAGTGGAGAATATTCGGACCGGTGCCGACAGAATCAATCCGATCCATCCAGCCGGAAAGGTCGGTTGTGGACGGGCTGCCTCCATCCTGTCCCAAGCTGATTGTGGTTACACCCATCGAGAGAAAGTTATCAAATCGCGGTGTTTCAAGCGGATTGCCATGAGAATGCGTATCGATAAATCCTGGAGAAACGACTCGTCCCTCTGCATCGATAGTTTGAGCAGCCTGAATCGTATCCGCAGAAAACTCACCCACTTTTTGGATGATTCCGCCATCGACTAAGAGATGTCCTGAATAAGCCTCGGTTCCGGTGCCATCTACGATTTGAGCGTTTGTGATTAGGAGATCATATTCGATTTGAGATGGGGTGGTTTCAGAACAAGAGATCAGAAAGGTGAATATTAGAAAGAGGGAAGTCAGAATTTTTTTATCAAATGTCATAATCGATTGGGCGTGAATAATTCATCTAATGGATCTGAGGGGTGTTGCTTTCATTGATTCCTGAAAACACCTCCCGTCTGAAATTTCAAAGGCACAAATTTCAGCCACCCTCCTCGAGGAGGGATTTCTTTCTCTTAACTTACCGAACCGTATCCGGCACTTCCAGATCCCAAAATTCTGGCAGATGTTTTAATAATATCATCCGTCATTTTTTCGAGATTATAACCGGGTTTCCAATTCCAGTCCTCGCGCGCTTTGGAGTCGTCGATACTGTCCGGCCAGGTGGCTGCGATCTCCTGTCTGTGATCGGGATTGTATTGAATCTCGAATCCGGGAATTTTTTGCTTGATCGATTCGGCAATCTCCTCAGGTGAAAAACTGATGGCAGAAACATTGTAACTGGTTCGAATCGAAATCTTCTCAGACGGAGCATTCATCAGAGTGATTGTCGCTTTCACGGCGTCCTGCATGTACATCATCGGGAGTTTGGTGTCTTTTTCGAGAAAGCAATCAAAAGTCTCGCCTTTAATTGCTTTGTGATAGATGTCTACAGCGTAATCCGTCGTGCCGCCTCCGGGCATCGCTTTGTACCCAATCAAACCGGGATACCGAAGACTCCGAACATCCACCCCAAATTTTCTGTGATAATACGCACACCACTGCTCCCCGGCCAGCTTGCTGATTCCGTAAACGGTTGTTGGATTGCAGGCGCTGTTTTGAGGTGTGCCTTCCTTTTTGGCATCCGGCCCAAAAACAGCAATGGAACTTGGCCAGAAGATCTTATCGACTGATTTTTCCCTGGCCACTTCCAAGCACATTCAGCAGTCCGTTAACGTTGAGCTTCCACCCGAGATAGATATTTTTCTCTGCACTGGCAGAGAGGAGAGCGGCGAGATGATAGATGATCTTTACATCATATTTGTCGACAATTTCTTTAATTCTTCGATTCATCTGTCACATCCAGGTGCTCAAATGGACCTTCGCCAAGCCGGTCATTTGGTTCAGAAATATCAGATGCAATTACCTGATTATTTCCATGAATTCGCCGAAGTTCGGAGGTAAGTTCACTCCCGAGTTGTCCGCAGGCGCCGGTGATTAATATCTTGCTCATTTTGTGTTTTTAAAATTAAAATCGTTTTGAGTCTTTTCCCAGTTCATTAGAAGTTGACAGTAGGCAATAGGTAGTTGACAAATTGTTGTCATCACGAACCCGATTTTCTTCTGTACTTTTCGGGGTATTGTATCATGTGATTTAACAACCTTCCCACCTCTTCTGATTTTTCTCGAAGTTTCAGATTCAATTCTGGTTGAATGTATCCGCAAGATTCAGCGAAATCGAGTGATATTTGAGTTTCAGTATTTTCCATGTCTGCATCGCTCATTTTGTTTACAAAATACTTTGGATACTGCCTTTTTCGATATCCTTCACCTATAGCTCTACAAACAGAACGAGATGATCTTCTGACCTGATCGGTCAATGCATATGTTTCTTCTTTCGGGAATGATTTTGTAACCTCAAATACTTCCATCGCTAAAGAGTATGCCTTTTTATAAACCGTCAGATCTCTAAAGTTAGAAGCCATAATTATTCGCTTATCATTCGGGGATTTGTCAATTGCCTATTGTCAACTGTCAATTTAACATTTGGCGAATTCCGAAAACTCGAAGACATAATAAAGTACCATTTATTAACCTTGCCTACTGCCTACTGCCTACTGCCTACTGCTAACTGATCACCCCAAGTTCCTTGCCTATCTCCGAAAACGCCTCCACAGCCTGGTCCAGATGCTTTTTCTCATGCGCCGCGGAAAGTTGAACACGAATTCGGGCCTCGCCTTTGGGAACAACTGGATAGAAAAATCCGATCACATAAATTCCTTTTTCAAGAAGTTTTTCGGCGAAATCCTGGGCCAGTTTGGCTTCGTAGAGCATGACCGGCACGATGGGATGCGAGCCTGGTTTGATGTCGAACCCGGCGTCGGTCATCTGTTCTCTGAAATAGGTTGTGTTGGTTTCCAGTTTGTCACGGAGTTCGGTTGTTTCGCTCAGCAGATTCAGTACTTCTATCGAGGCTCCGGTAATGGCCGGCGCGAGGGTGTTTGAAAAGAGATAGGGACGTGATCGCTGTCGCAGCATATCAACCACTTCCTTGTGCGATGCGGTAAACCCGCCGGAAGCTCCGCCAAGTGCTTTACCCAGCGTTCCGGTAATGATATCGATTCGTCCCATCACATCCCGATACTCATGAACGCCGCGGCCGGTTTTTCCAACAAATCCGGTGGCGTGGCATTCGTCGGACATCACTAAAGCATCATACTTTTCAGCCAGATCACAAATCTTATCCAGCTGAGCGATGGTGCCGTCCATCGAGAAAACGCCGTCGGTGGCAATCACTTTGGTTCGGGTATCGGAGGCTTCTTTCAGTTTCTCTTCGAGATCATTCATGTCGTTGTGTTTGTACACATATCGCTGAGCCTTGCACAATCGAACACCATCGATGATGGATGCGTGATTGAGCTGATCAGAAATAATGGCATCTTCCGGTCCCAAAAGCGGTTCAAAAACACCGCCGTTGGCATCAAACGCAGCGGCGTAGAGAATGGCGTCTTCCATCCCCAAAAATTCGGCAATTTTGGCTTCCAGCTCTTTATGAATGGTTTGCGTTCCGCAGATGAATCTCACGGAGGACATTCCATATCCATATTCATCAACCGTTTTTTTCGCAGCTTCAATCACCCGTGGATGAGAGGAAAGTCCTAAATAATTATTCGCACAAAAATTGATGACTTCCTTGCCTTGAGTTGTTTGAATCACGGCACCCTGGGGAGTTGTGATAACCCGCTCTTCTTTGTAGAGTCCATCTTTCTTGATTTGGTCCAATTCCTCACGCAAATTGTCTTTCAGAGATGTATACATAATGCCTTAATTATTTTCATATTTGAAGGGGATGGTGTCAGTTTAATTCCATTCAAAAGTAAGAAAAAAAAGTACGCCGGACAGCTTGTCCGGTCTGAAACCTCCAAGGTTTTTATAATGAAAAGAGAGGAGATAAGCTTATTGATTGCTAATTCTCAAAGGAAACCTTGGAGGTTTTTGTATTATTACTTCAACAAGATACGGCTGACTCCCTGTCGTACGCCGGAGAGCTTCTCCGGCTCTAATCTTTGTTCTGCTGAAGAACATGAGTTTAGATCTTGAACTGTAGGCTGGTAACCTGACCAACACGTATCGGTAGTTTTGAATTGATCAGTAACGGGCAAGCTGCCCGTTGTACGCCGGAGAGCTTCTCCGGCCCAGTGAACAGTTGTTCAGTTGAAGGCCATGAGTTTAGATATTGAACTGAAGTCAGGTATCCTATTCCTCATATTTCGATTGTTCTGAATTGATCAGTAACGGGCAAGCTGCCCGTTGTACATTTAGCCTTTTTGTAACACCCGGCTCAGATAATCCCAATGCTCTTGTGTCATGCTGTGATCTGAGAAGATGCAGATTCCATTCGCACCATTTTCCATTGCATATTCATAGGCTTGGGAAACTTCGATGGGAGTCATTTCCGGTACATAAAGTCCGCTGTACATTTCTGTTGTGGCTGGCAATTCTCTTCTCGCCTCTGCGGCGGCTTGCCCAATCCAGCTCACCGGTTTGTGATAAAAGTGGTTGTACTGCATCGGGAAGACGGCATCGAGATTCCAGTCAGGCCAGTTTTGGCGAACGAGGGATCTCGCGATATCAGGTGTGGGGAAAACAGCGGCTGTTAATTTCACTCCATGATCGTGGACTTTCATGGCCACTCTGTTTACCAGATGCGTAACCTGGTTGTATCGAAACTGACTGAAGGTATCGTGCTCGGTTGGATTTTCGAGATCCATCGGGTCTTTGCCATACAAACTCTCATACTTGCTCCGGCACGTATCACAGAAACAGTAATCGTACTGCGGATACTCTTTATCCTGGACAATTCCATAACCAGGCTGCAACTGGATCGGCAAAATCACATCGGGGTAGCGGATATAATCCAGATGCACACTTTTGATTTCTGAGATCTTCAGGATCTCATCCACTTTGTTGAGGATGTATTCCTGCGCTTCAGGCCTTGTTGGACAGAGCCATTTGTAATAATCTACATAAGCAGGGTTATCGACGGATGATTCTCCATTCCGGTTCACCATAAACCACTCGGGGTGATTTTCGATCAGCCAGTCATCGCCGCCCCGTTGAAGGGTTACGAACCAAGCGTGAACATCGAGATCAAACTCTTCAGCCAGACGAATCCACTTTTCATACTGACCCGACGGAAGAATCCCATCCAGCCCGGCGTTTTTCATGAGTTCAAGGCGAGTTCGGAGTTCATCATCTGTTCCATTGTGATTGGAGATCCATGCGTAGTTTTGTGAATTCCATTTTCGCCCCTGGAATGCATTTGCTACTTGAAAAGGCATTGTCTGTAATGCGGTGAGGCCAATTGTTCCGGTTCCAACTTTCTTGAGAAATGATTTTCTGTTCATGGTGGTGGGTTATTTTTCGTTAATAAGGATTGTATTTGAATTCCCCTCTTGAGAGGGAAAAGTCAGACTGCGTTTAGCAGTATGACGAGGGGTGTGTTTCGTGATTGCATACCGTGAACACACCCCTGATGCCTCCGCTAAATGCTCTGCCATCTGTCCCCTCTCAAGAGGGGAGATTTTGCTTTTTCAATTCTTCAACTCCTTCCACGCTTTACTATCTTCGCGGATATAAAACGTATGACTTAACTCCTCGGCTGTGAGACTCATCAGATAAGAATTATCCAGAACGATGATCTGAATTTCAGGCTGAACGTTAAGTTCCTCAAAAAGATCGGATGCTTGCAGCTGGTATAAATCTTCAGAGTATTCTCCATGCTCACGACGAAAATCCCTTTGGCGATAATACAACTCTCTCAGAATCCACTCATATTTCAAATCTGATGATTGAGAAAAAGTCGCTTCGCCACGTGGCGGTTGATCTGAAAACTGAATAATGCCCCATCGTTCCGGCAGGTGCATATTAATGACTCCTTGTGGGGACCAAACCCAATTATCTTCCGGAAAAGGCTTGCCAGTTTTAGGATCTGTTCGTTTTACATAGGCTCCGTTTTCGATATCGGTATGCCATTCAACCCTTGAGAAATTGAGACGCCACAGAGATCCGTCTTGCGGTTGGTTACGCCGAATGGTTTGATTTAACAGATCAAGCGGGATGGCAACTTCAAGCGCCCAGCCTTCATCTGTATCCGATGGATCATTCAAAGTTCCGAGCAGATTAACTCCAATCTTCAGCCCTTTAATATCCCATGCATTTATCGGACGCCCACCGTTTCGATAGGGTTTAGTGAGCATCAAATCCCAAAACGTTTCCAAAGCGTTGATTTCCAGTTCGTAATAGTTATGTGTGTCGCCATCCGGATCAATAAAAATTTCAAAGTTATTTTCCTGAAAGATGATCGCATCCCGCTTTTCAATAGTAGCCCAAAGATGGGGTTCTTCCAGTTGGGCAGCGATATAGAGATATTCGTCATCCCAAAGCATTTTGGCCCTGGTTTCAAATCTGGGAGCGGGAAGCTGATCTCCCTGGATATCTAAAAGGGATCGGTCCATTGGGTTTGTCGCCAGGCGGTTTCATCGAGTTTTCCGTTGATGGAGAAAAGCCGAAATTATTTCTGTACCAGGCAGGGGATTAAAAAAAACGTCACGCTGAACTTAATTCAGCATCTCCTTACTTGATTAACAATGGTGTAAAGTGAAATTCTAGATAATGACAAGAAGAATTTTTTGTAAACATTTGTATAGATTTTTCAACGGCGGCCAAAAATAGTGGCTCAAAAGGTCGAGAGGCTTTTATAATTAAGAATTTCGGTTAATATTTGTTCATAAATCTCTGAAATTGAGTGATATAATGTCCGCCAAAGAGATTTACGTGTACCAGCAGAGGATAGAGGTTGTAGATGGGCACGCGTTCTGAAAAACCGGATTCGAGAGGTGATTCCGACTCGTATCCCTCATAAAAATCACGTGAGAATCCGCCGAACATTTTGGTGAACGCAAGGTCCATTTCGGGGTGACCGTAGTAGACCGCGGGATCGATCAGTACGGCGCTCCCGGATGAATCAAACAGGTAGTTCCCTCCCCAGAGGTCGCCGTGAAGAAGAGAGGGTTTAGCCGGCGGGAAGATTTCATTCAGTTTCCCTGCAAGTCGATCCCAGTTTTGAAGAATACCGTTGTCGAGTTTACCGGAATCCACAGCCATCTCAATTTGCGGGTTGATCCGCTCTTCCACAAAGAAGTCGATCCACTCATCATGCCGGCGATTGCTTTGGGGCAGGCTCCCGATATAGTTATCGGTTTCAAGTCCGAACTGATCGGTGCCGGTTTGGTGCAATTTTGAAAGGTTACGGCCGAATTCAAATGAGTCGCCGTTTCGTCCTTCTTCGATAAATTCCATCAAAAGATAGCCGGGCATGCCGTTTTCAGGTTTACCTGATGAAAGTACCTTTGGAATACGAAGTGCGGTTCCGGCTGAACCCAAAAGTTTTAGTCCGTCAGCTTCTTTCTCAAAAAAGTCATCCGGCGCACTGTTGTTCCATTTCAGAAACAGATCACCCCGGTTTGTGGAGATCTTCGCCGCCCGGTTGATGCTGCCACCCGAAACTGCCCTGACATTTAGGATTTCAATATCATAATCTTCAGATAAACGGTTTTTGAGGGTTTCGGGAATCATGATTTCGAATTCTGATAGATTGTTTTAACAACTAAAATTACAGCTCAAAAAAACAGGAACAGTTGTGGACATTCAGCCCGAATATATTACATAAGCCTGTGATTGCTGATGAATACCAACCATTTTTTTGTATTATTAATATATAGAACAGATTCAAAGAGAAAAGAATATAAAATAGAGGGTTATTTCATTTCAACAAGAGTTGACGGTTTTTACTGCAATGTTAGGAATTACCTGATCAATGCAGACATCGAACTGAAAAGTTAAACTTGCGCCAAACGGAATAAAAAAGATTTCAAACCGATAAATTTCAAACGAGAGGTCAGCTAATGTGTCTTGCCATCCCGGGTAAAGTTGTTGAACTGCAAACTACCGAAGATCCTACAAACCGGCCCGGTAAAGTCTCCTTCGGTGGTATCATCAGGGAAGTGAATTTTTGCTTTTTGCCCGAAATTGGGGTAGATGATTATGTACTTGTACATGTTGGAGTGGCATTAAGCAAGGTTGATGAGAACGAAGCCATCGAAACCCTGAGGTATCTTAAGGAAATGGGTGAGCTGGATGAGTTAAACCCTGAGCCGGGCGGTTACGGAGAGTAATATGAAATACCTGTCAGAATTCCGTGACGAAGAAATTGTACGAACACTTCTTAATAAGATCAGAAAGTGTGTAACGAAGCCATGGAATATAATGGAAGTTTGTGGCGGACAAACCCACGGCCTTGTCCGCCATGGATTGCTTCAGATGTTGCCCGACCAAATCCGAATGATTCATGGACCCGGGTGCCCGGTATGTGTCACACCCGTTTCATTGATTGATAAAGCTGTAGAACTTGCATTGGAACATGATGTGATTTTATGCTCATATGGAGATATGCTCCGGGTTCCCGGAAGCACACTCAGCCTGCAGCAAGCCCGTGCCAAGGGTGGCGATATCAGAATTCTCTATTCTCCGCTTGAAGCGGTCTCTATTGCACGACAAAACCCGAACAGGGAGGTCGTCTTTTTTGCGGTAGGCTTTGAAACAACGGCTCCTGCCAATGCGCTATCTGTGGAGCAGGCGTACAGACAAAAATTGAAAAACTACACTGTTTTGAGTGCCCACGTAATGGTACCGCCGGCGATGGAAGCAATCATGTCGGATCCGGATACAAAAGTGGATGGTTTTCTGGCTGCCGGACATGTTTGCACGGTGATGGGTTTGAGTGAGTACGTGCCACTGGTTGAAAAATGGAAAATGCCCATTGTTGTTACAGGTTTTGAACCGGTGGATCTGCTTGAAGGAATTTACATGGTGGTATCTCAGCTTGAGAATGGAGAATACAGGCTGGAAAATCAGTATAAAAGAGTCGTGGGAAAAGACGGTAACCGGCAAGCTGTTGACCTGGTGAAATCCGTGTTTGAATATCGTGACCGGGAGTGGCGTGGAATCGGTGAAATACCAATGAGTGGCCTTTTTTTGGCTCAAAAATATAGGGATTATGATGCCACACTTAAATTTGGGCCACTGAAAGAGAGAATTTCTGAAGATAGCGGATGTCTGTCGGGGGATGTAATGAAAGGGAAAATAAAACCACATGAGTGTCCCCATTTTGGCAAAGGGTGTACACCTGAAAAACCGCTTGGAGCACCAATGGTTAGCAGTGAGGGTGCTTGCGCAGCTTATTATAATTATGCAACCCAGGAATCAACAGAGTAAAGTCTATGAATAAATCTGTAAAAGTAGAGCTGAACTGTCCTGCTCCTGTCAATGAGTTTGATTCCATTACTATTGGACACGGAGGAGGTGGGAAACTGACCCAAAATTTACTGAAAAGCGGCGTGTTTTCTCTGCTGGATAATGAATGGCTGCGTGAACAGGGAGATGCGGCAACTATTCAACTGAATGGAAAGACAGCGTTCAGTACGGATACATTTGTGGTATCTCCGTTAATTTTTCCGGGAGGAACTATTGGCGATCTGGCAGTGAATGGAACGGTCAATGATCTTGCAGTAAGCGGAGCTAAGCCACAATATTTGTCACTCTCATTTATTCTTGAAGAGGGATTGGAGATGAAACTTTTTCAGCAGATTCTACACTCCATTCGAGATGCATGTGAAGAAGCAGATGTCAAAATTATTACGGGTGATACCAAAGTCGTGGAGAAAGGAAAAGGGGATCAGATATTTATCAATACAACAGGTATAGGAGAGATGCACTCGAAGTCGAAAATGGGAATGAACCGGATCAAAAAGGGTGATGCAGTATTGCTAAGCGGATCCATGGCTCGGCATGGTATCACGATCATGAGCAAACGAAACGGATTGGAGTTTGAGACAAAATTAAATAGCGATACCCGTCCGTTACACCGGATTTGTCTTGAACTGATCGATACTTTTGGCAGCCAAATCCACCTGATGCGCGATCCGACCCGGGGTGGCGTTGCAAACGTATTGAATGAAATTGCAGAACAAACAGGTAAGGGCATTCAGCTAAATGAAAAGGTGCTGCCGGTAGAGGATGAAGTGGCCGGTGCATGCGAAATGTTAGGTTTGGACCCTCTTTATGTTGCCAATGAGGGACTATTTGTCGCTATTGTGGATGCAGAAATCGCAGAAGAGTGTATTGAACTGATACGAAAATGGGAATATGGTTCAAGTGCAGTCGCGATCGGCAAAGTTACAGAGGATCATCCGGGTAAGGTTGTACTCCACAGTGCTATCGGAGGCAGGAGAGTGTTGGCCCAGGCAACGGGCGAGTTATTGCCTCGCATTTGCTAAACTGTTAACTAATATTTTGAGATGAAGTGGCAATTGAGGTTCGTACAGATTAGAACAAGTAGAAATTTGTATTAAGGATTTACCATCCGGATCAGCTGTGTTGTATTACCTGGGTAATCGGTCAAGAGAATGAAAAAAGATAAAATTTAATCATGGGAGGCATAAATAAATATTAAATAAGATAAAAATACCTTAATATATAAATAAGAAGTAGCAGTGTAGTGCAAGAGATTTAAATTCAGTCAGGATTTCGTTTGGAAAATGGTGGGAATAAAGTTCAAGCGAAGTATCTATGATTTCTGAATCCATCGGATTATAACTTGGATCGGACCGATTCAGAAATGAGATAAAATCAAATGATTGAAGTCTCAAACATCCTAAAATTACGATGCTATGAATTCAGAGTATTTCAGGCAATTTATATCCCTTCCTCCCCGAACAGAGATACTGAATCGTTTATGGGATTTTCAGCACTCAAAAAACTATATCTCAGATTCGGATGTAACAACGCTTGCAAAAGAGTATAACATATCAGAAGTAGAGGTAGAGGGAGTTGCCTCGTTTTATCACTTCTTTCACAGAAAGCCTGCCGGTAAGTATGTGATCTATCTCAATAACAGTATGACATCCCAGATAAAGGGATTTAAACGAATTCTTGAAGCATTTGAACGGGAGACCTCTGCCACTGTAGGTTCAACGGATCCAACCGGGACATTTGGACTCTATTTAACTCCGTGTATCGGATTAAGCGACCAGGAACCGGCAGCACTTATAAATTTCCATCCGTTTGTAAACCTGAATTCGTTAAAGGTGCGGGAGATCATCACACAATTGAAAAAGGGAGTGCCTGTTGAGGAGATCTGTGATGAACCTGAGGAAAATTTACGGTATACACCGGAAAACAAGCCCAGTTTATTTTTTTCGGAGTTCAAAATAGGTAAATCCATTTCAAAGCTTACTGATATAAAACCGGAAGGTGTGATTGAGGCTCTGAGATTGACTAAACTGGCCGGCCGTGGCGGGGCTTTCTACCCAACCTGGATGAAGTGGCAGGCTGCAGCAGATGAAAAAGAGACAAAAAAGGTTGTGGTATGTAACGCAGACGAAGGAGAGCCGGGTACTTTTAAGGACAGGGTTCTGATGCAGCGTGTTCCCGAATCGATGATAGAAGGGATGATTATCTGCGCCTATACTATCGGGGCATCTTTTGGGCTTATCTATCTGAGAGGTGAATATACATGGTTAAAGCAACGACTTGAACAAGCTATTAAACTATACAGAGATAAAGGTCTCTTGGGAGAGAATTGTGGGGGAATTACAGATTTTCATTTTGATATAAAAATACAGATGGGAGCCGGATCTTATGTTTGCGGAGAAGAGACCGCACTGCTTGAATCGGCGGAAGGTAAAAGAGGTGAACCCCGTACCCGCTGGTTTTTCCCGGTTCAAAAAGGGTTTCTGAATCTGCCTACTGTCGTAAATAATGTAGAGACATTTTGCGCAGCAGCCAGAATTATAAATATGGGGGCTGATAAGTATCTGACATACGGTATACCAAAATCTCCCGGCACAAAAGTGATCAGCGTTTCCGGAGATTGTAAATATCCGGGAATTTATGAAATCGAGTGGGGCATGACTCTCAGAGAGCTGCTGCAGGAGTGCGGTGCGGAAGACCCCTATTTTATCCAGGAAAGCGGCCCATCGGGCACAGTACATACACTTGATGAACAGGATCAGCCTTTTGCACTGTTTTCAGACTTTTTTGTTCAGCATATCCGGTGCGGAGGGGCGCTGACCGTTTATAATAAAAGCCGGGATATTATCACCATTCTGCTGAACTATGCCGACTTCTATAAACATGAATCATGCGGAATATGCACACCCTGCCGGGCAGGAAATTTTATTATCGAGCGAAAACTGGAGAGGGTCAGAAACGGTGTGGCAAATAGAAATGATATTGATGAGCTGAAAGAGTGGGGAGTGCTTATGAGAAATACCAGCCGATGCGGACTGGGAAAAACTGCAACCAACAGTTTGATTAATACTCTGGACAAATTTGGCGATTATTTTGAAAAAATAGTTCAACATAACGGTTCTGACCAAAGTCTGAAATTTGACCTGGAAGCAGCTACCCGGGACTACGAAGAGTTTAAAGATTAATAAAAAGTGGGAGAGAACCTGCTATGGGTAAACATGTAAATATTACGATTGATGGCAGAAATATCCTTGCTGATGAAGGAAGAAACCTGGTAGATGTTGCAACTGAAAATGGATTCTTTATCCCATCACTCTGTTATTTTGAGAATATAGATCCACCGCTGGGAACGTGCCGGACATGCACTTGCAAAATAAACGGAAAATTTACTCCCGCATGTACTGAAAAAGTGAGAGAGGGGTTGGCTGTGGAGGTGAACAGTGCAGAACTGAAAGATATGCGAAAAGGCATCGTTGAGATGATGTTTGCAGAGGGCAACCACATATGCCCATCCTGTGAAAAGAGTGGAAATTGTGATCTCCAGCATATGGGGTATGAATTAGGTATAGCCATCAGCCGCTTTCCCCACCTGTTTAAAAACCGGTTGATCGATTACGGTGCTAAACGGATGGTGATGGAGCACAATCGCTGTATCAAATGTTTGCGATGCGTGGTTGAAGTAGAGAATGACGATGGGAAAAAGGTATTCAGCTATCAAAATCGCGGCAATGAAACACATGTAGGAGTTGATTACGAAGAGGAGAAAAAACTGACCCGGGATCAGGCGATACAGGCAATGAACATCTGCCCGACCGGCGCAATTATTGTACGTGGAGAAAGCGTTGGTAAACCTTTTGGTGAACGTAAATTTGATGAAGATTCGATCAGGCCGGACTACGTAAAGCCCGTAAAATCTGATAACAACATCGATCTCAGTAATGTTGAGAAAAAGAGAGTTGCCACTGTATCACTGGCCGGATGTTTTGGGTGCCATATGTCAATGCTGGATGTGGATACAGAAATACTCGATCTCGTTGAACTGATTACCTTTGACAAATCACCTCTGACAGATTTCAAAAAATTTACTCAGCGCTGTGATGTAGGAATTATTGAAGGCTCGGTTTGTAACGAAGAGAATGTTGAAACCCTGAGAACTTTCCGGGAACAATGTGATCTGCTGGTAGCTGTGGGAGAATGCGCTATTTGGGGTGGGCTGCCATCCCTGCGTAATACCATTCCACTGGGAGAGTGCCTGGAAGAGGCTTTTCTGAATTGCGTAACAAATGAGCAGGGAAATACAACGATACCCTACCACAAACACCTGCCCAAAATGCTGGACAGAATTTATGAATGCCGGGAAGTTGTAAAAATTGACTATTTCATTCCGGGATGTCCGCCGGATGCACAACACATCTGGAAAGCCGTGAAAAACCTGTTATGGAATGAGAACTATTCCATACTCTATTCAGAATTCAAGTATGATTAAACCAATGGAGCTATTATGAGCAAAACAATCACCATTGATCCGGTTACCAGAGTAGAGGGCCACGGACGCGTAACTATTCACCTCGATGACGAGGGTAATGTTGATGAAACCTATTTTCATATTGTCGAATTTCGTGGATTCGAACGGTTTATTCAGGGTCATCCATATTGGCAGGCTCCAAATCTTGTTCAACGATTGTGTGGCATTTGTCCTGTGAGCCATCATCTGGCCGCAGCGAAGGCGATTGATCAAATTGTGGGAATCGACCCAAAAGATCTTTCAACGGGAGCGACAAAATTGAGAAGATTACTGCATTACGCTCAAATCTTCCAGTCTCATGCACTTCATTTCTTCTATCTTGCCTCGCCGGATTTGCTTTTTGGCGTAGATGCACCGCCTGAGAAAAGAAATGTTGTGGGCGTGGCTGTTGAAAACAGGGAATTGGCAGTGAAAGGAATTACAATGCGAAAGTTTGGCCAGGAACTTATTAAAGCACTTGCCGGAAAAAAAATTCATGGAACACTGGCGGTCCCGGGTGGGGTCTATAAATCACTTAAAGCGGAAGAACGGGATACTTTTTTAAATGGCAAGGAGTTTCCGGACATCGACACCATGATCAAGTGGTCACAGGAGATGGTTGATTTTATGAAGGATTATCACACCAAAAACCGGGTATTTCTGGACACTTTTGCAGCTTTTCCATCCGGACACCTGGGCACTGTGAGAACGGACGGCGCACTGGAACTATACGACGGTAAATTGCGAGCAATCGATTCTGAGGGAAATATCACTCTGCCGGATGTGGAACCGGATGATTACCTGGAATATTTTTCGGAAGCCGTTGCCAAATGGTCGTATATGAAGTTTCCATATTTGAAAAGTGTAGGCAGAAAGAAAGGCTGGAATCGTGTCGGGCCTCTTGCCAGAATGAATATCTGTGATTACATATCTACACCACTGGCCGAAAAAGCACGCCGTGAATATTTCGAATTTACAGGATCAAGCGTGAACAACAGCACGATGTATTCTCACTGGGCCCGGTTGATTGAAACACTTCACTGTGCAGAATTGATGAAAGAACTGCTGTTGGATCCGGATATTCTGGATGAAAATGATCTGGTTCGTGAGGGGAACGAACGCAATGTTGGAATAGGAATCATTGAAGCACCCCGGGGCACGCTTACACATCATTATGAAGTGGATGACAAAGGGATGATTGTGCGGTGTAATTTGATCGTTTCGACGACTCATAACAATGATGCCATGAATGAAGCGGTAAAATGGGTTGCAAACAATGTTATAAGCCGCGAGAAAACTATAACGGAAGGGATGCTGAACCAGGTGGAGGTGGCCATCAGGGCTTACGATCCCTGCCTTAGCTGTGCAACCCAAGCGATGGGAAAAATGCCACTGAAAGCGGAACTGTACGATCATGAAGGCACATTGATCGGAGAAAAAACTAAAAATTAAATCATGCGTACGTTATTGATCGGTATCGGAAATGGTTCGCGCGGAGATGACGCATTGGGATGGCTTTTTTTGAATGATATTGAGGGAAAAGATCCCGGCAGATTTGACCTGGAGTATCGCTATCAGCTGCAAGTAGAAGATGCCGACATAATTAGTAAATATGAAAGGGTGCTTTTTGTGGATGCGACGGAAGAACTGATTCCGAAAGGTTATGCATTAAAAAAATGTGAGCCTGCACGTTCCTACTACTTTTCATCTCATCTGCAGAGCCCGGAAGCGGTACTTTATCTGTGTGAGACGCTTTATCGGAAAACGCCGGAGGCCTATGTGTTGCCTATTAAAGGGTACAGATGGGAACTTGGTGAACCGTTGAGCGACAAAGCGTCAAATCACTTACAAAGAGCACTGGATTTATTTCGGTCGTCCGAACTATATAAACAAGCTCAAATTAAAGAAATCGAAACAGAAGAACTGTTTTGACTAAATTATGATAGTTTAAAATTTTGATCCTCCAGCGCTATTATAACCTCAGTGACCAGCAAACCGAATATCAAATCCTGGATCGGCTGAGCTTTTGCCGGTTTTTAGAGTTGAGCCTTGATGATAAGGTTCCTGACGAGAAAACGATTTGGGATTTCCGGGAGCGGCTCACCAGTTCTGGTTTGGAGAAGGAACTCTTTGAGGTGTTCGCCGGGTTGTTAGCCAGCCATGGCTTGATTGCCCATCAGGGGCAACTCATGGATGCCAGTTTTGTAGAAGTCCCCCGTCAGCGAAACACACGCGAGGAAAACAAGGCGATTAAAGCCGGTCAGCCCCCTTGCGAATGGGAAGAGACCCCCAACAAGAAACGCCAGAAAGATACCGATGCGCGCTGGACAAAGAAAAATGGGGTCTCCTATTATGGGTATAAGGACCACCTGAAAGTCGATAACAAATACAAACTCATTGGGGCCTATAGCGTCAGCGATGCGTCCGTCCACGATTCGCAGGTCCTTGAGGAGTTGCTCGATGAAACCGATAAAGACCAACCATTGATATATCAACACAAAAAAATTAAATCATGAACTACTTTCGTAAAATATTTTTGACAGCCATACTGATAATCATCGTAAATCAGGCATCACTGTTTGCACATTCGGGTCATGGAGAAACTGCCGGACACTCATTGCTGCACTATCTAACTGAACCGATGCATGCAATCATATTGGGCACTGTTGTATTCTTGATTGCAACCAGCTGTACATGGCTGATATTTAGAATGAAAAAGAGGGCTAAAGCACGTGCATGAACTTTCGATCGTACTTAATATTGTCGAGATAGTGGAAAAAGAAGTGTTCAAAGCTGACGCAGAATCGGTTTCTGCCGTTGAGCTGGATATCGGCAAACTGAGTACAATCGAACCGGCGGCATTTGAGTTTGCCTGGAAACATGGAATTCGAGACAGTGTGCTTGAAAGGGCAGAGTTGAAAATAAACTACATTCAGGGCATGGGTAGGTGTAGCGAGTGCAATACACTCTTTGAAATGAATGCACTTTATGACTCTTGTCCGGAATGTGGATGTTATTTCTCCGAAATTATAGAAGGAAAGGAGATGAACATCAAAACGATACGGATTGAAGAGAGATTAAAATCTGAAAAGTAGAGGTAAAATTATGTGTATAACATGCGGATGCGGCACCGACAGTGCCCACATTGTAACTGAGAATCACGACCATTCCCACGGGAGTAACAAAGGGCATATGCATGCACACGCTCATCAGCATGCTCATGAAACAGCACACGGTCACCATCACCATGCTCATGAGTCGCGAGAGGGTCACGATCATTCACACTCACACACCAATAACGAGATGGGCCAACAGAACACCGGGAGCAGAATGATCCATCTCGAAAAAGATATTTTGCACGAAAATGCACTATTGGCTGCCAGAAACCGAGGTTATATAGATGCGAAAGGTATCCTGGCCATCAATTTGGTGAGTTCACCCGGTTCAGGAAAAACAATGTTACTGGAGCGCACGCTCACAGACCTGAAAGGAGAACTCTCGTTTGGAGTGATAGAGGGAGATCAGCAAACATCCATGGATGCGGATCGAATTGAAATGACCGGGTCAAAAGCGGTTCAAATCAACACAGGAAAAGGTTGCCACCTGGATGCACATATGGTGCTGCATGCAATCCAGGAGTTGAAGCCGGCAGAGAATAGCCTGCTGTTTATCGAAAATGTAGGAAACCTGGTATGTCCCTCAATGTTTGATTTGGGCGAAAATGAACGTGTTGTGATTATCAGCGTAACCGAGGGAGACGATAAACCACTCAAGTATCCCGATATGTTCCACACGTCAGGAGTTTGTATCATTAACAAAATGGATCTGCTTCCCTATGTCCCGTTTGATTGCGACAAACTGATTGAAAACGCAAAAAAAATCAATCCGAACCTGATCTTTTTCCAGGTAAGCTGCACTACCGGTGATGGTCTCGATTCCTGGTACGACTGGCTCAGGGAGCGCTCTGCCGAGTTGAGAAACGGATGATACAACCGAAACCTTATGCCAACCTATCACCTACATTTTAAAGGAGTTGTTCAAGGGGTTGGTTTTCGGCCGTTCGTGCTGGACTCGGCGCGGTCAAGAGGGCTGAAAGGCCGGGTTAAAAACAGTGGAAAAGGGCTTGAGATCGTTATTACTGCGGATGAGGAATCGGTACGATCTTATTATGATTATTTGGCTGAGCATGCACCGCCCCAATCACTGATTACCAGCCGTACTATTCGCAAAATAGCGGATCAACAATACGAAGATTTTCAAATTGAGGAGAGTTCAACCGGTAAAAAAACCGGGGCGCTTCTTCCGCCCGATATTGCGCTCTGCGATCGCTGCCGGGATGAAATGAAAGAAAAAACAAACCGGCGGTACAGATATGCTTTTACAACCTGCCTGAATTGCGGCCCCAGATATTCAATCATTCGAAAACTGCCATACGATCGCCCTCATACCACGATGGCGGAACTTGAGATGTGCCGGGATTGCCAAGCGGAATACGAAGAACCGGGAGCTATTCGACAGCACAGCCAAACCAATTCATGTCCGGCCTGTTCTATTCCGATAACTCTTTACGATTCACAGAAGAAGGTTGTGGAACGTGATCCGGAAAGAGTCATACAGTTTTGTACACAATCATTAAATGAGGGTCAGATATGGGCAGTAAAAGGAATCGGAGGGTATTTGCTGCTGGCAGATGCTACCCGTGAAAAGAGTGTACAAACGTTGCGGATCAGGAAAAAAAGACCTTCAAAGCCATTTGCGGTGATGTATCCGAATCTGAAATCCGTGAAGAATGATGCGTGGATAGGCCCAAATGAAGAGAAAGCGCTGAACAGTGCAGATGCACCGGTTTTGCTGGCATTGCGAAAAGCAGAGCCGGCTTCAGGGCTATGCTGTGAGGCTGTGGCACCGGGACTCCAAACAATCGGGATTTTACTTCCCTACAGCCCGCTTTTTGAGCTGATACTTTCGGGTGTGAACCGCCCGCTGATTGCGACAAGTGCAAATCTGAGCGGGTCTCCCATTATTTATGATGATCAACAGGCATTGGATCATTTAGGATCCATTGCCGATTATATTCTGACATTTGACAGAGAGATCGTGACACCCCAAGACGATAGTGTTGTACAGTTAGCCAAAAATGGCGAAAGGATTATTTTGAGAAGGAGCCGTGGGTTGTCACCGAATTACACTCCGCATCCATTCAGAAAAATGGATAAACGGGTACTTGCGACAGGGGCAGATCTGAAAGGTGCTTTTGCAATTGCTGACCGTGAAAAATTGATTGTCAGCCAATATCTGGGAGATCAAGGGTCATACGATTCACAACTTGCTTATCAAGCTACATTGAAGCATGTTCAATCACTCTACTCATTTGAACCTGAGGTTGTTCTTGCAGATAGTCATCCCGCATATCATAGCAGAGCCTTGGCGGAGAAAGTTGCTGAAAAAGCAGATGTGAAATTGCATACGATTCAGCATCATAAAGCTCATTTTGCAGCCGTCCTCTCAGAAAATGGTCTTCTGAAAACGGACAAAGAAGTTCTCGGATTTATCTGGGATGGGACCGGATATGGAGATGATGGGCAGATTTGGGGAGGTGAAATCTTTAAAAAGGATCAGGGTGGGATCAAAAGAAAGCTGCATATGGATTACTTTCCGGTTTTAGCCGGAGATAAAATGAGCCTGGAGCCTCGGTTGTCTGCCATTTCGGTTTTTGCTGAAATTCCCGAAGCTGAGCCGATATTACGAGCTCAATTCAATGAAAAAGAGTGGGATTATTATCAAAAACTGCTTTCAGTTCCGGCAAAACTTAAAACTTCATCGATGGGCAGATTGATCGATGCGGTTGCAGCTATTTTGGGAATCAGTTCATATAACAGTTATGAGGCAGAAGCAGCTATAAAACTTGAAAGCAGAGCGAGAAACAGTCAGGGGCTCGATTTCGGTGATTATAAATTTGAGATTTGCGATGATATTATAAACTGGAAGCCGGCCTATATCGGTATCCTGGACGATATCCGGCAGGGCAGGAACATCGAATACATTGCCGGGGGCTTTTTTAACTCACTGGGGAAATTGGTTTTTCAGATAAGCCGGCAAGCAGGTGTAAAAGATCTGGCATTTAGCGGAGGGGTATTTCAAAATGTCGCGTTGGTTAATGCATTGCTAAATCAAAAACCGGATGATACGCGGCTATGGTTTCACAAAAGTCTGAGTCCCAATGATGAAAATATACCGTTTGGCCAGGTTGCCTATTATGATCATTATTTGACATAATTGATTTCAAGGGTTGGATGTTGGCGTATAAATATATTTTTACGACATCATCCTTTTTTGAATTGCGTATTCGGTATTAAAAAATGTCAGTCATCAACTATGGAATTCTCAAGCTCATCCAACAAAGCCTCGCTACTGCGTTTAACCACATCAAAAACATTTTGAAATCCGTTCATTCCTCCATAATAGGGATCGGGTACGGCTTTGTCTTCCGGCTGGGGATCAAACTCCCGAAGTAATTTGATCTTGTCTGAATGGCTTGGATTACCATTCAGGGACTGAATATTTCTTAGATTTTCATGATCCATCGCCAGGATGAGATCAAACTCTTCAATGTCAGTTTCTTTAAATCTGCGGGCTTTTGAGTGTAACTTTATCCCTTCTTGGTTTGCCACCCATTGGCTTTTGCTGTTTGCCGGTTCACCAATATGATATGCGGATGTTCCGGCGGAATCCACAAAGAAATAGGGTTCTAAGCCTCGTTCATTCACAAGGTGCTGGAATACACCCTCAGCGGTTGGGCTTCGGCAAATATTGCCTAAGCATACAAAACAGATTTTAAATGGGTTTTCCTTTGTAATTTTTTGATTCATTTTCTCAGTTTTATCCTTCTGAATTGTGATTTAAAATACAACAGATGATGCATGTTTAACAACCAAACTGTGCTTTGAATCAACATTGATTCGATGCAGTAACGTTTTCATCTCAAGAAAATTTAATCTGATTTTCTTTGCGAATGACTCTATCTTCAATGCCTCAAAAGCTCAGACCAAAAAATCGACATATAGCAAAGTATTTTGATTGTATAGCTTTTCGTATATTGTAGGCTTACATCAAATTTTTAGAATGTGAACGATAAAGTTCAAAATGGCTAAAAAATTCAGCGAAGTTAAACAGCTTGCCTATCCAAAGGCAGAAGTTGAAATCTTAAATTGGTGGAAAGAGCATCAAATTTTTAAAAAAAGTTTGGATACCCGGGATGACGGGATTCCATTTACTTTTTTTGAAGGTCCTCCAACCGCAAACGGCAAACCGGGCATTCATCATGTGATGGCACGTACCGTAAAAGATCTGTTTTGCCGTTACAAAACCCTAAAAGGATTTCGGGTTGAACGTAAAGGCGGCTGGGATACTCACGGACTGCCGGTTGAAATAGAAGTTGAGAAAGAACTTGGGCTTGAAGGACGTTCCCAGGTAGAAGAGTACGGAATGGCAAAATATAATGCCAGGTGCCGGGAGAGCGTTCTTAAATACAAAGACCTTTGGGATGATCTTACGGCCCGAATTGGTTATTGGGTGGATCTGGACGATCCATACGTAACATTTGAAAACGACTATATTGAATCTGTTTGGTGGGCTTTTAAGCAGCTTTATGATAAAGGCCTTGTTTATAAAGGATATAAAATTCAGTGGTACTCACCGGGCAGCGAAACTGTACTTTCCTCTCATGAAGTTAGTTTGGGATATGAGGAAACCCAGGATCCGTCGATCTATGTAAAATTTCCGCTTGAAGCTGATGAAAATGTGTATTTCCTCGCCTGGACAACGACACCGTGGACCATTATTTCTAACATGGCACTCGCTGTTAATCCAAACCTTGAATATGTAAAAATTCGGGTAACGGAAGATGATCAGACAGAATATTATATACTGGCCAAAGACTGTCTTGATGATGCGATCAAACATGATTACGAAATTGTTGATACCTATAAAGGTTCGGAACTGATTGGGTGGATATATAACCCGATTTTTGATTATGCACTTGATGAGATTGAAAAAGAGGAAGCCTGGCGTGTTCTTGAAGCTGATTTTGTAACAACCGAAGAGGGAACGGGAGTGGTTCATATTGCACCTGCATTTGGTGCAGATGACTATGAAATCTGTAAAAAATTCGAAATACCACTCTTTAATCCTATCAACGAAAGTGGACGTTTTTCAGAAGAGGTACCGGATTTTGAAGGCCAGTGGTTTAAAGATGCCGATAAAGAGATTAACCGTGCTATTAAGGAAAAAAACAAGATGTACTGGCACGAGACATATCTGCACAACTATCCATTCGACTGGCGTAAAGGAACCCCGCTGATGTCGTACCCGGTGGAATCCTGGTTTATCCGAACGACCGATATTAAAGACAAGATGGTCAAATTCAATAAAGAGATTAACTGGAAGCCGGAAAGTACCGGTACCGGCCGTTTCGGAACATGGCTGGAGAACAATGTAGACTGGGCGGTTTCTCGTCAGCGATACTGGGGTACACCCATTCCAATTTGGGTGAGCGACAAAGATCCCGAGTATGTGGAGTGTATTGGCAGTATTGAGGAGTTGCGCAAGAAAGCCGGAATTGACGAGAATGAGGAGATTGACCTTCACCGACCGCATATTGATGAATTTACATGGGAATGCCCGAAAGGAGGTACGATGAGGCGCATACCGGATCTGCTTGATGTTTGGTTTGATTCCGGTTCCATGCCGTGGGCGCAGTGGCACTATCCATTTGAAGACAAGAAAAAATTCAAGGAAAATTTTCCAGCTGATTTTATTGCCGAGGGGGTTGATCAAACCCGCGGTTGGTTCTATACATTGCATGCTTTAGGGACCATGCTGTTTGATAAGCCGGCATATAAGAATGTTGTTTCCAACGGCTTGGTTCTCGATGAGAACGGCGAAAAAATGAGCAAGTCGAAAGGAAACAGTGTGGACCCAACCGAGGTGATTCAAAAATTTGGGGCCGATACGGTTCGCTGGTATATGATGAGTAACTCATCCCCCTGGGAAAACCTGAAGTTTAGTGAAGAGGGTTTGAGTGAAGTTCAGCGAAAATTCTTTAATACTATCGTAAACACCTACTCCTTCTTCGCGATGTATGCAAACATCGACGGATTTACCTACTCTGGTTCTTCTATTCCAAGTGCAGAGCGAACAGAGATGGACCGATGGATCATATCTCGTTTAAATTCCACGGTAAAACTTGTGGATGAATACCTGGAAGAGTATGAGCCAACCAAAGCTGCCCGTGCTGTAGAGAATTTTGTGGAGGAGTTAAGTAATTGGTACATCCGCCGAAACCGCAGACGCTTCTGGAAAGAGGGTAAAAGTCTTGATAAGACAGCAGCCTATCAAACACTGTTTGAATGTCTGCTTAGTCTTTCCAAAATTGTATCGCCCATTGCACCGTTTATGGGAGAGTGGTTATTTCAGCGATTGAATGAAGTAGCAAAGAAAGATGAAGAATCTGTTCACGTCTCATTTTATCCCGTGGTTGAAGAAACCGCAATTGATAAACAACTCGAACGCCGAATGGATGTGGCCAGGATTATCAGTTCAGTTGTACTTCGAATCAGAAATCAAATAGATGTTAATGTTCGGCAGCCGTTGGCGAGAATTATTCTGCCAATTGATAAAGATGAACAATCTGTCGTAGAGTCGGTAAAAGATATTATATTAGATGAAGTAAACGTTAAGGAAATTGAATATGTAAAAGACGAGTCCGGGATTGTAAGTAAGTCCGCCAAACCTAACTTTCCGGTTCTTGGAAAACGGCTTGGAAGTAAAATGAAAGCTGTTGCGGCAAAAATAAATGATCTTGGTAACGAAGAAATCACTAAGTTTGAAGAAGACGGTGTGATTGAGTTAACCCTGGATGATGACGAGACCGTTCGAATTTCATCCGATGAGCTCGAAATTCAACGAACCGGTTTGAAAGGCTGGTCTGTTGAAACAGAAAAAGGTATTACAGTTGCTGTTGATACCGAACTAACACCTGAATTGATCCAGGAAGGTCTGTCGCGCGAATTCGTCAACAGAATTCAAAACATGCGCAAGGAAGCCGATTTTGAAGTAACTGACCGAATTGTTGTTGGTTTTTCAGGATCCGAGCAATTAACCAAGGCAGTGGACTCTTCGTTGGAGAATATAAAATCAGAAATTTTGGCCGAAGAAATTAGCACCAGTTTATTGGATGTATCAGATTTCATTAAAACCTGGGAAATCGAGGGAAATGAAACAGAAATTTCGATACGCCGAACAATTAACCATTAATATTTAGTGTTATGGCAGCATCAAAAGAATCAGAAAAAGAAGAAAGAGTTTCTCCCTATAGTGATGAAGAACTTGAGTATTTCCGCGAGATTATTATAAAAAAAAGAGATGAAGCGGAGAATGAGTTAACCACTTTGCAAAACCTTCTTCGGGAAAGTATGGAGAACGCCTCTGATGAATCGGCATACTCTTTTCATATGGCTGATGCAGGTACAGACGCCCAGGAGAGGGAAAAAACGTACATGCTGTTTAATCGGACCAAGAAGTTTATTCGCTATTTGGATGATGCTCTAAAACGAATTGACAACAAAACCTATGGCGTTTGCAAAGTAACCGGTAAAAAAATTGCAAAAGGCCGCCTCGAAGCAGTGCCACATACCCAGTTAAGTATCGAAGCAAAACTGAAAAGACGATAATTGAGTGTGGTTTGTCTGATAAAGGAAAAAAATTAATAACTCTTTTTTCGCCGATTGTCCTTGTTTTGGTAATCGACCAGATTTCTAAATACCTGGTACGTACCTCACCGGATCTTCAGCATATGGATATTATTGAGGGATGGCTTGCATTTAATTTTACCAAAAACCCCGGAATGGCACTCGGTATGGACTGGCTTTCTACGCCGGTAATCAGTTCCATTGCAATTCTTGCCACGATTGGAATTCTGGTTTATGTGCTTTTTAATTTAGGTCAGGCTACGTACGCTTACCTGGTTTGTATGGGATTGATCCTGGGCGGTGCACTTGGCAATATTATGGACCGGATTTTTATGGGGATTATCGGCGGATACGGAGGTGTTCTGGATGGGCATGTTGTTGATTTTATTCATTTCAATCTTGAGATAGGTGAAACACCTGTATTTCCCTACATCTTCAATGTGGCGGATATTGCTATTAGCACTTCGATTATTATTCTGCTTCTGTTCCACAAAAAAATAATGCCGGTTGAAGATGAGGCCGATAGTTCAGAAGAGAATCAAGAGGAGAAGATATATTACCGATCTGAGGAGGAGTTTATTGGGGTAAATCCAAATGAGGAGAAGAAGATTGGTGGGGAACCAGGCAGTAACTCACCGTCACTCTAACATCAGCTTTTTCAGGAACCCCTCTTTCGTTTGTGGCTTGTCTAATTTTTCGTTTGATTCGTCCGGATCATGATCAGTAGGTATCGAAACTTCCTCAACCATCTCAAGGCCAAAACTTTTCAAGCCTACTCTTTTTACAGGATTATTGGTAAGCAGCCGCAGTTTTCGAACACCGAGTGAATGCAGAATCTGTGCGCCAACGCCATAATCCCGGTAGTCCATCCGAATTCCAAGTTTCTTCTGTATCTGTTTCTTGTTGAGCCCGTCTTCCTGCAGTTTTAGAGCTTTAATTTGTTCAATAATGCCATAATCTCTGTTCATCTGATCCATGTATAACACAACCCCCTTACCGGCGCGCTCAACCATTTTCATGGCTTGATGGAGCAGCTCGGTTTTATCACTTCGTTTACTGCCGAAAATATCAGCCAGGGGAGTAGATGAATGAACACGTACAAGTACAGCTTCAGAGGGATCCCAGCTTCCTTTTACAAAAGCCAGGTGATGATCATTGGTCAGTGTTTCAGAAAAAACATGCAGGTCAAAATCGCCATAAATAGTTGGCATATCTATATTTAGATCCTCCTTAACCAGGGATTCATGCTCCATCCGGTAGGCAATTAAATCCTTGATGGTGATGATCTTCAAATCAAATCTTTCGGCCATCTCCATAAGGTTGGGAAGACGTGCCATCTCTCCGTCGTCCTTCATAATTTCACAAATAATACCAGCTGGCTGGAGCCCTGCAAGACGTGCAAGATCAATGGCAGCCTCGGTATGTCCGGCGCGCCTTAAAACACCGCCATTTGCAGCAACAAGAGGGAAAATGTGTCCGGGCCTCCGGAAGTCTTCAGGATCTGCTTCCGGGTTGATAAGCTCAAGAATGGTATTCGCTCTGTCAGGTGCAGAAATTCCCGTAGTCGTTTTCTGCTTATGATCCACTGAAATGGTAAATGCTGCTTCATCGGGATCGGCCCCTTCCGTTACCATAAAATCCAGATCCAGCTCGTAGGCTTTCTCCTGAGTGATAGGCACACAGATCAATCCACGCCCATATTTGGCCATTAAATTTACGGCATCAGGTGTTGCTTTGTCCGCAGCCATCAGAAAATCGCCCTCATTTTCGCGATCTTCATCATCTACCACAATGAGCATTTTCCCGTCACGGATATCCTCTATTGCTTCTGGTATTGTATGAAAGGTAAACTCGGACATAAAATTGGGAACCTTCCGTAAATTAGATTATTGACAAATCAAAAGTGATCAGCGTTTATTTGTCTTTATTGGGGTTTACGTCTGTAATAGAGCTTTTTTGAAATCGTGCCTTCACACCACTATCAATCTCTAAAAGAACAGTATCTTCATCAATAGAATTCACATTTCCAAGCATGCCGCCGCCGGTTACCACTTTATCTCCCTTTTTCATTTCACTCACTTTCTTTTGAATCTCTTTTTGGCGCTTGGTTTGCGGACGAATGATAAAGAAGTAAAAAACAAAGAAAATAGCTCCCAGGAAAAGCAGGTTGATCATAGCTCCGCCTCCGCCTTCCCCGCCGGGAGGTGACATCATAAAAAAGGTATATAGGTAAGTCATATAGATTAGTATCTGTTAAAAATTTTAGATTTTAAAGATACCGTATTCTTAACCGTAGAGCAATTTCTGCAGTTTGATTTATATTCAACCTACAACAACCTCGCAGCGATTTAATACTTTGAGTTACTTCAATTAAGCAGAATAATACTACGTGGCATCTTTGTTTGTGGATAAACCAAATGGCAGGTAAAGTGGACAAGTACCTATGAAGCTGGTCAGCAGAAATACAATAGCCAGTACACCCAAAATGATCGCCGTTGTGCCGGATATCTGTCCCGCGAAGTAAAGTATTCCAACGATAACGGCAATTAATGTTCGGATTGATCTGTCGATGGTTCCCATGTTCTTTTTCATAATAAACTCCATTTTGTAGTTATGTGAATTGTTGAATCAACAAACCAATAATTGAAATGATGATTATGCACGTGATACACACAATTACCAATTTTAACCATGTTGGTTTGTCTTGAATCATTTAAAGTGTTTTATGTTGATTGATTATTTATTGTCTGAATTAAAGACCGGTACAAATTCTTTTAAAGGCATACCCACACTCTCTTCGCCGGGGGTACGCTCCAATGTCATTTCATAAACAACCTTATCATTTCTGTAATAACGTTTTTGATAATAGAGAGGTTTATCGCCAATTGTGTAAGAGAGGCGGTCAATAACAAAAAGCGGAGAATGTTCATCTACTTTTAGAACTGTTGCCAAATGCTGACTGGCAACTTCGGCAGAAAGTTTGTAGCACCCGCGAATAACCGGGATATCGTAATTCTCCTCCAGTAACCTGTAAATTGTGGAATCTGTAAGATCAGACTCATTCAGCAGTTGTCCATATAATATGGGCAGCCAGGTGCTGTCAAAAGCGATTGGTTCTCCGTCTCCAAGCCGCAACCGATCTATCTGCAGCACTTTGCTTCCTTCATCTATATGTAAAAGTGGCGGCAGCCAATCAGGTGTATCTACAGTTTTAAACATTTGTACAACAGATGACGGTTCCAGGCCGGCTTTGGCCATATCTTCATTAAAGTCGGTAAGTTTTACCAGGTCATGAGTTGCACGTTCATCGCTTACAAAAGAGCCAAGTCCCTGGCAGCGATAAATTATTGAATCACTCTCCAGTGATTGAAGAGCCCTGCGGATTGTTACGCGGCTGACATCAAACTTCTTTGCCAGTTCATTTTCCGATGGAAGTTTTTCATCAGTTTCGTAAACACCCTTCTCAATTTGACTTCGAAGCCACTGAGATATTTGTGAGTGTCGCGGAATTCCTTTTTTTAGCATCATAAACTACTTCTCTTTTTCTCAACGTAATCAAATATTAGTTAAACATCAATACTTGTATTAACATGTAGTATAAATAAGAACTGTTGAGATCAGTATATCTGCGAATTTGAGTAAAAAGGTGGCTTTCTTCTTTTTTAGAAGTGAATAAGAGTAATAGAAGAAATATGATATACTTGTATTGACAAGTATATACAATTCTCTTATCTTTGGTTGAAATAATTTCAACCAAAACTGAATAAACATGGATTTTCTAACTGAACCGTGGCCGTGGTACATAGCCGGTCCGTTGATTGGGCTCACGGTGCCGGGGCTTTTGATTATGGGTGGCAAGAAGTTTGGACTCTCCTCAAATTTCCGGCACGTTTGTGCGGCTTGTTTCCCGGGTGATGTTGATTTCTTTCATTACGATTGGAAAAAGGAGGGTACCTGGAATTTGATATTTCTGATTGGAATTATCCTGGGTGGATTTTTAGCAGGATATGTCTGGGCAAATCCCGATCCGGTTGCTATTTCCTCGCAAACAGTAGCTGATTTGCAAGCTCTGGGTGTAACTTCTTTTGAAGGCTTAGTGCCGGCCGACCTCTTTAGCTGGGCCAATCTTGGCACATTTGAAGGTATTATGGTATTAGCACTCGGTGGGTTCCTGGTAGGCTTTGGTACACGCTATGGTGGTGGATGTACGTCAGGTCATGCTATCACCGGAATTTCTGATCTCCAGATAGCAAGTGTGATTGCAACAATCTCATTCTTTGCAGGCGGGTTGATTATGACTCACTTTATTTTACCGTTCATTATTTCATAGAGGTATCATACAATGTTTAGAAATCTGCGATATCTGTTAGGTGGTATGTACTTCGGTTTTATTCTCGTAAAATCGGAAGTAGTATCCTGGTTTAGAATTCAGGAGATGTTCCGTTTTCAGGATTTTCACATGTTCGGAATAATTGGATCTGCCATTATTGTGGGGATTATCTCAATCCAGATCATAAAAAGATTAAATATTCCCGATATTGAAGGGAACCCAATTTCAATTCCGCCAAAAGACAGATCCCAATGGAAGAGATATATTATAGGGGGAGCCATGTTTGGCCTTGGATGGGCGTTGTTGGGAGCATGCCCCGGGCCGATATTCGCACTGTTAGGCACGGGCTTAACAATCATGATAATACCCATAATTACGGCCATATTTGGAACCTGGCTGTACGGAGCGGTTCGGCATAAACTGCCACATTAATGAGATTCAAAAAATTAATATAGAAAGGAGAAACCACTATGTATTTCAAGCAATTCTTTGACAATAAACTGGCACAATATTCATATTTAATAGGTTGTCAGGCCAATGGCACGGCTTTAATTATAGATCCCATGAGAGATATTGATCAATATATCGATGCAGCCGCAGATGAAAATCTATCAATTGTTGCTGCAGCAGATACACACATTCACGCCGATTATATTTCTGGTTTGCGTGAGTTTGCCGAAAGAGGTGTAAAAGTTTATGCATCGGATGAAGGAGATAAGGACTGGAAGTATGAATGGCTCATAAACAGTAAATACGACTACGAGCTGCTTAATGATGGTGACACATTTAAAATTGGAAATATCACCTTTAAAGCGTGGCATACACCCGGCCATACTCCCGAACATATGAGTTATTATATAACGGATGGAGCTGCTGCTGACGAGCCAATGGGAATTGCTACCGGCGACTTTGTATTTGTTGGCGATGTGGGCCGGCCGGATCTTCTTGAATCAGCTGCCGGACAGAAAGATGTGATGGAACCCTCAGCACGTACACTTTTTAAATCAGTTGAAGAGTTTAAATCTGTTCCGGAATATATGCAAGTTTGGCCGGGGCATGGTGCGGGCAGTGCATGCGGAAAAGCGCTGGGAGCAATTCCGGAGTCAACAGTTGGCTATGAGCTCCGATACAACAACTCCCTGAAATCTGCATCTTCAGAAGAAAGTTTTGTAAAATTTATTCTTGAGGGTCAGCCGGAGCCACCGCTCTACTTTGCACGTATGAAACGTGATAACAAATTAGGACCAGCTGTCACCGGTGGATTACCTCAGCCTAAGAGACTCACTCTAAAAGAGCTGCAAAATGTTACTCAAAAAGAAGATGCTGTTCTGCTGGATACCAGGAACCGGGAAGATTTTGCCCTGGGTTTTATATCGGGTTCTCTTCTGTCTCCGCTGAATAAACAGTTCAACACCGTGGCGGGATCGTACATTACGGAGGATGAGGAGATATACCTGGTTGTTGAAGAGCACTTGGTTACAGAAGCCGTGCGAGATCTTTACAGAATTGGATATGACAAGATTGAAGGTTTTGTAACTCCCAAAGACCTGGTGATGTATTCAGAGCAAGGTGTAGGCAAACTTGAAAAGGTGGATGTCAGAACGTTTGACGGGTTAGATACGGCGGAAACAAATTCATTAATTCTTGATGTTCGAAAAGCTTCTGAATATCAAGAGGGACATATTGACGGAGCCATGAATATTGCGCACACCCGCCTGCTTACAAAGTTGAATGAAATTCCAAAGGGCAAAAAAATCTATGTTCACTGCCAGGTGGGAGGACGATCAGCTGTGGCAGCTGCTCTGTTACAGAGAGAGGGACACGATGTGGTGCTCATCGACGATAAGTTCGAAAACTATCGTAAGCCGCAAACGGCGTAATTTTATAAAAGCAGTCTGATATGACGTTCATCTCAGCCGCCAATCTACTATGGAATCTATCATAAAATATATCGGAGCGATGTTCCCGGTTGTGGACACCGTTCGGGGTTATGACAGCTCAGATTTTAAAGGAGATTTGAATGCCGGGATCACGGTAGGAATTATGCTCATCCCACAGGGAATGGCGTATGCAATTCTCGCCGGAATGCCTCCCGTTTATGGTCTCTATGCCTCAATAGTGCCACTTTTGATCTATGCTTTGTTTGGTACTTCACGACAGCTTGCAGTGGGACCGGTGGCTATGGTGTCTTTACTGGTTATTGCCGGTGTAGGCGAGATAGCTGATGTTGGAAGTGCCCGTTTTATACAACTCGCCATTCTGACTGCTTTAGGAGTAGGGCTCGTTCAGTTTTTGATGGGAGTCTTCCGAATGGGGTTCCTGGTCAATTTTTTGTCCCATCCTGTTTTAAGTGGATTTACATCGGCCGCTGCCCTGATCATTGGTGCAAGCCAGATCAAAAATCTTTTGGGTTTAGATCTCCCCCGGACAAACTATATCCATGAAATTCTGGTTGGATTTGTCCGCCAATTTTCTGAGATAGATCTGATAACTGCCGCTGTTGGAATCGGTTCAATAGCTGCTATTGTATTAATACGACGTTGGAAAAAAACATTTCCATCAGCCCTGTTTGTTGTCATTGCGGGTACCCTGCTTACATTTGCTTTTGGCCTGGCTGAAACCGGTGTTAAAATAGTCGGTGAAATTCCTGAAGGGTTGCCCTCCTTTACTGCAGATTTTTTGAATATTGCTGATTTACAGCTTTTAGTCCCAATTATTTTGGTGATTTCCCTGGTGAGTTATATGGAGTCCATCGCTGTAGCAAAAGCGATAGCAAATAAACATGAATATAAAGTGGATGCGAACCAAGAGCTTGTGGGATTAGGCATGGCCAATATTGCGGGCTCGTTTTTTCAGTCATTCCCAACTACCGGCGGATTTTCAAGAACTGCTGTTAATGATCAATCCGGTGCGTCAACTACACTTGCAGCGGTTATCAGTGCAGTTATTATTGCGTTAACGGTACTGTTTTTAACCCCGCTGTTCTATTATTTGCCCAATGCTGTTTTGGCTGCCATCATTATGGTGGCTGTAGCCGGTTTGTTCGATTACAAAGAGATGCTGAATCTTTGGAATACAGATAAAAAAGATTTAACAATGCTGTTGGTAACATTTATAGCAACGCTTACTCTTGGAATTGAAGAGGGAATTGGTATTGGGGTTTTAATTTCACTCGCTTTGGTAATCTACAGCAGCTCCAAACCGCACAGTGCAGAGTTAGGACGGTTGGGGGATAGTAAAACATTTAGAAATATTGACCGATACGATGAAGCTTCTGTAAATGATGAGGTATTAATTTTCAGATTTGATGCACCAATATATTTTGCCAATGTTGAACATTTCAGAGAAAGCATTGATCAGAAAATAGAGAACCACAGGAGCGAGCTGGAGCTTGTTATATTGGATGCATCTGCAATTAATAATATTGACTCAACCGGTGTTCATATGCTAACTGATTTAATTCAGGAGCTGAATAAAAGCGAAGTTCATTTTTACATAGCCGGTGCTATCGGTCCTGTCCGGGATAAACTGAAGAAAAGTGGCGTTGTGGAACTTATGGGTAAAGATACCTATTTCTTTGATGTGGATGATGCGCTGGAATATTACAAAAAAAGTGAAGATGTGAGAAAAGAGAGGGAATTTTCACCGCTTCAGACGAATATTTAAAATTTAACAGAAGTTTACGCAAGCAATTTTAATATATGTATTTAAGTTCAACTCATCTTATTTTCACAAGCTGATGTTCATAAACAAAATTAAACAATACATTAATAGAAAGATACAGGAAGTACATATGAGTCAGGATATTGATATCAACCCTGAAGATTTTAAAGATAAGATGGAACAAGACCGTGGAGTAATTATTGATGTCCGCACCCGCGGCGAATATAAAGAGGGGCATTTATCAGAAACTGATCTCCAGCATGATTATATGAATGGTGAATTTCAGCAGCAGTTGGAATCACTGGATAAAGATAAAACCTATTATCTCTACTGTCGCACAGGAAATCGAAGTGGCAAAGCCGCCCGGATTATGAAGATGCAGGGTTTTGAAAATGTGTACAACGTGGGTGGATTTAAAGATCTTGCAAAAGCTGGTTTTGAAACGGAGAAGTAGACAGAATGGCTAAAGACAAACGTGAAATGGCAGACGTGTGAAGATCTCATTGCGAGAGACGCGCCCTCGAGCAGCCGGGATATGCAGACCTCCGCAATTCCCAAACTTTGTTTCGAGAGAAGATTGCCATGCCTGTAAGCTCACTCGCAATGACAGAATTTCGTTTATCCTTTTCACTCATAAAGAAATAAAATTATGAACATCCCGGAAAATAGATACAAAGAGATCGAAAAACTGATTGGAAGTGAAGACAGTGTGGTTGGAATCGATGCAAAGAAAACGCACATTATTATCATTCACATCCTTCAGCAAATTGAGAATCGATTGGGAACTCTTGAAAGCAGGCTTGACGAAATTGAGGATCAGATCAATCCTTAAGCAGTCAATCCGCCATCAATTGTGTAGGTACCGCCGGTAATGAATTTGCTTTCGTCGGATGCGAGAAACAATGCCAACTCTGCAATTTCATCATTTTCGGCATAACGCCCCATTGGTATCATCTTCTCAAAATCTTTCTTTGCTTCAACACTTGTACCCGGTGCAAAACCCTCCTCCAGTGATCGCATCATCCGGTTATCAACGGGTGAAGGATGAATACTATTCACACGAATATTAAGAGGTGCACCTTCAAGAGCCGCCACTCGCATGGAACCGATAACAGCATGTTTACTGGTTACATACGCCATTACTTGCGGAGTACCCTGGAGACCGGCAACGGATGAATTGATGATAATACTTCCGCCTCCGTTTTTCTCCATGTAAGGAAAAGCATATTTCATACCCAGCCATACACTTTTGGCATTGACCGCCATCACCTTGTCGTATACATCTTCAGGATATTCCGTCAGCGGTTTTACAACTCCTTCAATTCCTGCATTCAGGAAAAGAATGTCAATTGAACCGAATTCCTGTACGGCTTTTTCGATATAGTTTTTAGCATCTTCTGCCTTTGAAACATCGGCATCAAATGTTTTTACCCGATCTGATTCAAATTCTTTGATGGTGTTTTTCAGTGCTTCAGAATCCTGATCAACCAAAAGAATTCCTTCTGCTCCTTCGTGCAGAAAACGTTTTGCGGTGGCTCGTCCTATCGCTCCGGCACCACCGGTGATAACTGCGGTTTTATTTTTCAGTCTCATGGTTTTCTCCCTTTTTGATTCCATTTGTATAAATTTAACGAATTACTGTGAGCAGAATATGAATGATGAGTGTTGCTGCTTGAAGAAAATCCGCGAAGTTTCTAAAACTTCGCGGATTTAAATTGGATTCATATCTATTTTTCAAGATGAAAAAGTGATCCTTTAGTTTTCATCTCGTTCAAAATATCAGCAGGCTTAAACCGATCACCATGCTGGTCTTGCAGAGACTTCATCTGCTCGATAAAACTCTCTACACCAATTCGGTCGATATACCGAAAAGGACCCCCAAGGAATGGAGGAAATCCAAGTCCGAGAATGGCTCCGAGATCTCCATCTGTAGGATTTTGAAGAATTTCTTCCTGGAGGCATAAGACCGCCTCGTTAATCATCATAGACGAAAGCCGGTCCTGTATCTCTTTTTGATCGAATGATTTGCGATCTGCTCCTCCAAAGTAACTGTAGATCTTCTCATTGACCTCTTTTTTCTTATTCGAGCCCTCTTCGTATTTGTAGAAACCCCTCTTATTCTTTCGGCCGAGGTAGTCGTCTTCCATCAACTCTTTTGATTTTTTGCTGGTTTTTGCCCCGCGCTTTTCAAATTTATCACTAAGGGTTTCAGCTACGTGAGCGCCCACATCAATTCCCACTTCATCCAGCAGCGCAACCGGCCCTACCGGGAAACCAAACTGTTTCATGGCACTGTCGAGGTCTTCAATTTTTGCGCCTTCCTCGAGAAGTAACAATGCTTCATTAATAAATGGTGCGAGGATGCGCGTTGTATAGAAACCGGGGCCATCGTTTACCACGATTACATTTTTCCCTTGTCTCAATCCAACATCAAAAGCCGTTGCAACCACCCAGTCAGCTGTTTTTTCGGTTTTGATGATCTCCATCAACGGCATTTTTTGAACGGGTGAGAAGTAGTGCATTCCCACAATCTGCTCAGGCCGTTCTGAATTTTTGGCAATATCAGAAATGGGGAGTGATGAGGTGTTTGTGGCAAAAATCGTATCCTCGTGGCAAACATCTTCAATCTCATTTACAATGGTTCTTTTCAGATCCAGGTCTTCAAAAACCGCCTCAATCACAAGGTCAATATCCTCAAAACCGTCGTATGCTTCAGTGGGGTGAACCCGGCTCATCGTTTCATCTCGCTCAAACTCAGAGATGATATGCTTGCTGATCTTTTTATCGAGATTATCGCGGATTGTATTCTCTCCTTTCATCGCATTTTCCAGGGTCTGATCTTTCAGCCACACATGAAATCCGTCGTCGATGCTCACCTCCGTGATGCCACTTCCCATCAAACCGGCACCGAGCACACCGATTTTTTCTACATCTCGTTTTTTCTCTTCAAGCGGATTCTTTTTCGATTTATTCATGGCAAAGAAAAGCTGAACCAATGCCCTCGATTCAGAGGTTACCGCAAGCTCTCCAAATAGTTTTGATTCATACTTCAGTCCCTTTTCAAAACCGTTTTTATATCCATACTCAACACTGTCAATAATCTTTGGAGGAGCAGGGTAATTACCTTTTGTTTCCTGGCGAGTCCGTTTTCGGGCCTGATCAAAAATGATACTTCGACCCAGGGCATTGCTCTCAGATATTTTTTCAAGAACGGAACGTTTATCCGGATGACTCACCTTTCCATCTTTGAGTTTTTCAACCGCTTTAATTCCCGCATCTTTAATAGCATACTGGTGAACCACTTCATCGGCAAAACCGGTTTTACCCGCCTGGTAGCTGTACATATTTTTTCCGGTCAGCAGATAAGGCAGAGCTTTTTGGATTCCGATCAGCCTCGGGAGCCGTTGCGTCCCTCCCATTCCGGGCAACAGGCCAAGCTTTACTTCCGGCAGGCCAATTTTAGTTGAGTTATGATCCGACACAATTCGATAGTGACTTGCAAGGGCAAGCTCGGTTCCGCCACCCATGCAAGAGCCATGGATTCCCACAACAATCGGCTTTGAAAAATTCTCGATTCTTAACAGGATTTCATGACCGGTCCAACTCAGTTCGGATAACTCATCGGCGGTTTCTCTTGTCTCAAACATCTCAATATCCGCCCCGGCGATAAAATTATTCTCCTTCCCGCTGATGAGAAGTGCGCCGTCCACAGAGTCATCCGTTTCAAGTTCATCCAAAATAGTTGAGAACTCACCGATGAGCTGTTCATTCAGTTTGTTCACCTTTTCGCCGGGTGTATCCAGCGTGATGACGGCGACATTCTCGGTGGTTTCGAGCTGTAGTATGTTTTTTTTCTTGTTCATTGTAAAAATAAGTTTAGAAATATTCCCCTCTTGAGAGGAGACAGGTGCCGGAGCGTTTAGCGGAGGCATCAGGGGTATGTTAACGGCGTGCAATTGCAATTGAATTCACGAAACACACTCCTCGTCATCCTGCTAAACGCAGTATAACTTTTCCCTCTCGAGAGGGAAGTTTATGTATTCACGTTTCACTCAGTAAATCGTTCAATGATCATCGCATGCCCCTGACCTCCGGCGGCACACGCTGCAATCAAAGCATATTTTCCATCTTCTTTGATTAAACGATTCGCGGCAGTAGTAACCAAACGAATGCCGGTTGCCGCGAAAGGATGTCCCAGAGACAGCGATCCGCCCCATTGATTCAATTTTTCCCAGGGAACTTTCCCGACCTTCTCTTTTCGGTTGAGCCGGTTTTTTGCAAACTCATCGCTGTCAAGAGCTTTCAATACGGTTAACATCTGACCGGCAAACGCTTCATGGAATTCAAATACGTCGATGTCATCCAAAGTCAAATTCATCTCATCCAGAACTTTGGGTACAGCAAAGGCCGGGCCGATCAGCAGTTCATCATCAGGCCGTTGTGCAACATAGGTGTAGCTTCGAATCACTGCTTTTGGTTGATACCCGTTTTTTAGAGCAAAATCCTTGTCCATCACAAGTCCGGCGGAGGCACCGTCCGTTAGAAAAGAGGCATTTCCAGCTGTAACCGTTCCGTGAGGTTTAATAAACGCCGGATTCAATTTCGCGAGTTTTTCCATATCCGTATCAGGTCGAACGCCATTGTCTTTCTCAACAATTTTATCTCCGTTGTTTACGCTAACCGGAATAATTTCATCTTTCAAAAAACCAGCTTCCGAAGCTTTATAAGCAAGCTGATGAGACCGCATGGCGTAAGCATCCTGCTCCTTTCGGTTGATGTCATATTTGGCTGCCATTTTATCGCAGCTCTCTCCCATCGTTTCGCCTGTAGAAAATTCGGAGATGGACGGAATTTCGGGAAGAAGATCAGACGGGTTCAGGCCTTTAAAAAATTTCAGCCAATCCGTTGGAGATTTATACTTCTGTGTCTCCAGTAGTTTTTGTCTGAATTTCTTTCTGAATCGGATCGGAATATCACTCATAATTTCCACTCCGCCCACAATGGATGCATTGATTTGATCTCTTGAAATAGAATCTGTGGCCGTGGTTAATGCAATATTAGAGGAGATACATGCCATGGATAGTGTAGTAGCGGGAACAGAATCGGGCAGGCCTGCCGCCATAGAAGATTCCCGGGCTACATTGCTTGTGTTGATATCCTGGATCACATTTCCATAGTAAACATGATCGATGTGGTTACCGTCCAGCTTGGTTTTATTAATCAGCCCTGCGATGGCC
Organism: Balneolaceae bacterium; assembly: GCA_034521495.1. NCBI lineage: Bacteria > Pseudomonadati > Balneolota > Balneolia > Balneolales > Balneolaceae > Balneolaceae bacterium. Next base: position 83,046 of record JAXHMK010000004.1, on the reverse strand, counting down.
AGGCGTCCCAGATCATACGCAGTAAATCGTTTGAAATCGGTTTGTGCGCGCAGAAAAGGAGTGCGTCCGCCATCAACAAATACAACCTCTTTTTTCTTTTTGGAAGTGCTCATCTCTACAGTGATTGTTTACATTGATTAAACAAAGATTAACGGTGTTAACCTAACTCTTATAGATAACCAAAATTTTATTGAGGATAAACTGTTTTATCCAATTGTTGAAGTTCTTATATTTAGAGTCTGATTCAAAAACGGGTTATCTGTATTTTGATGTATTCAGTAATTATAAACACTCGTTTGAGAGTTAAAGTTTGAAATCTGGGTGGTTAGCTCAGCTGGTTTCCCCGAAGGGATGCCTTCGGCAAGAGCATCCCGGTTATCACCGGGAGGGTCACAAAAGCCCATTAATAAAACATTATTGAAGGGCGCTTAGCTCAGTTGGTTTAGAGCACCTGCCTTACAAGCAGGGGGTCGCAGGTTCGAATCCTGCAGCGCCCACAAAAAAAACGAAGGACAGTTCTCGAAAAGGGCTGTCCTTTTTTTGTTGAATCAATAAAGTCGGAGAGAAGATGTATTACGTTTACATTTTATACAGCAAAAGAAGGGATCGGTTTTACACTGGGCATAGTGAAGATGTAGGGGATCGATTTATTCGACACAATCAAGGCAGAAGTAAAGCCACAAAGAGCGGTCGCCCATGGAAGTTGGTGTATGCGAGTCTTAAAAAAGATACTTCATCAAAAATCTTGATCTTGAACCTTACAGAACTGGTTTGGCACAACCAAAATTAAATCAATGTAATCTCAATAAGATTGAAGTGTATTTACCTGACGAGCAATACATTGAAAAATTTGAAAAAAGGTTGAATAAGGTTACAATTGATAAACCGCTACAGAAAGCCATCTAAAAAAAATCAGAAGAGCTGTTTTCGTCATTGGTGCAGGAGGAGTTTGGGTTAGGCGGGCGGCGTGAAACTATGATCTGTCTCGGAATTTGATGCCCGCCGTTCTTCCCTACTGTGGCACTGTCATGTCGAGCGCAGTGAGGAGCCCCGGCGACGAATGGAGTCGAGACATCTCCTTGATTGAGGTAGTACGTTCGAATAAGGAGTTCCCCCTATTTGTTCTATCGAGTTGAATCAGGGAGATCTCTCGATGCGTTCGCTCTGCTCTCTTACTCGAGATGACAGGGTGGCTTTATTATACAGCGGCGTATCAGACACTGTGGTTTGAAGAGTTTAGAGTTACGCCGCCAGGGTAGTGTGTTGCCATTACGGCGGGTGGCTGTGAATGTGGTGCAATTTCGATTCGTGATGCCCGCCGCTTTCTTCTACACGTTCCCTGTCATTCCGAGCGAGCGGAGCGAGTCGAGGAATCTCCCTGAGGAAGGCTGTGAATCGAACAAGAAGATCCCTCTATTCCATTCGGGATGTACAGGGGGCGTTGGCTTACTGCAAGTCAACCGGTCATACTTTGGTTACGCAAGAGGTAAGTAATCCAAATCAGAAAAACAGAATCCCCATTCCGGAGGTTTGTAATGCATTTGATGTCAATTATTGTAATATGATTGACATGTTTAGGGAGTTGAAAGCACAATTCTAACCCTCCTGTTTTGTAAAAAATGTGCCGATTTCTTTACATCTCGTCTCAATTATGTAAAGAAATTCAAAGTTTTTTTTACAGTTTAATGTGTAAATTTTTAAGCTGATTCTTCTTCAGATGATGTAAAAATTTGTCTCTACTCAATGAAATGTCTAAAGAATTATAGTTTGCCAATGTGACCCACCAAGAGATCGTTAAATATGCGGAGCTGTGTAATGTAAGAAACGTCATGCAACCATATCTGGAGGCCATTGCTCATGGATGACAAGAAAAGAGCAGCCAGGTCAGTTCATCAGCGTTTATTAAACAAATCGAGGGAAAGAAGGCGTCCGTTCAATGAGCTTCTTCAATATTATGCGATGGAGAAGTTCTTGTTAAGAATGAGCAAATCAGCCTATACAGAAGAGTTTGTTTTGAAAGGAGCACTTATGCTTCGGTTACATTCTAAGTATTGGTTTTTGGGCGAAACTGCTGATGAGTAATAGGATGATTGAGATTGGAAAAGGAGAGGCTCAGTAAGCAGTTGGCAGTAAATCTCAAGCAAAAATCATTCAACCAAAAAATCTGGGTTGAACGATGATTTTTGTAGCTGTTTAAATCTCGCAAATTTTTTGAAATTAGAAATAACCAATCTCAAATTTTCTAAAAAGCCTTTCTAAAGCTTAAAAAAGTGCATTTCTTTGATAAGAGAATGGTTGTGTACTTGGCGATTATATTTTATTATATATTTGGATATAAAACTCTAAAACTATCCTTCAGCTAAGTAAGCTATCCAAAGATTTAAGTCGAAAAATGGATTTATGATTTTCAATTTTGTGACTGGCAAACATAACAGGGCACTACTTATTATAGTACCATTTTTAATTGCAGCCGGTTTTTCCTTTTCCACATGCAATCAAAGTAATTCAACTCCTTCTGCATTGCCTGATATGCCTCCTGTTGGCGAAGATTTTTTTATGGATGTCAGCGAATATTCGGGTATTGAATTCACTCAAACGTTTGGAGATGATCTGTTGTCCAATGTGGTTGAAACCGTTGGATAGACTTCATCCGCATTCATATTTCACAGATCGGTGGCATCACACCGGCTATGAAGGTAGCCAGGCTGGGCGAGTGGTTTAATGTTCGTACAGCGTGGCATGGTCCGGGGGATGTATCACCGGTAGGACATGCCGCCAACGCACATATTGACCTGGCCGTATGGAACTTTGGCATCCAGGAGGCGCCGAATATGACTGACAGGCTGCGGGCTATTTTTCCTGGGCGCCACGTGTAGAGAACGGTTACGTAAAAATTAACGAAGCGCCGGGTATTGGCGTAGATCTCAATGAGGAAGAAGCCAAAAAATTTCCGATCCCCGATAAGCAGCTCAACACCTGGACGCAAGTCCGCGCCCTCGACGGAACGCCGATCCGGCCGTAAACAGATGATATAGGGATTCGGTGATCCGGGATCAATCTTATTTCAATACCTAAAAAAATTTATTTTTATATTTCCTAAGCAAAGGGGAAACGTAAGAAAATCTAATATCATCGCTGTATATAATAATTTCTTGAAATCTAAGAATGCAAAAGAATTTATCAAGCAGTTAGCCCTCAGCATTGAGTTTCGTTTTTTCAGTATAGAACTATTCCGGAATAGATTAGGAGGTTTTGCCGGTATTAGTTGTCATTAACAATTATCCTCCCTTTGGATGATAGAACTATAAAAAGTAAGATCGTTATGATACCTTTCAAAAAACTATCCCTGTGTCTTGTGGGAGCCTTTATAATGGTTTCCCAGATAACTATTGCTCAACGTATTCCGGATATGCCTATGTCTGCAAAATGGGAAAATACGCTGGAGTATGAATGGTCTCAAAAAGAGGTACTTGAATCAAAACGATTAGCAAGTACTGAAAACATTGATGAATGGGAACACAGGGGGGGATATGGAAGCCTGTCGATTTCCAATAAAAATTTTTACCAAGGCAATGCGTCACTATTGCTTGTTTCTCCGACAAAAGGCAACGTCTCTACGATGGAGGAAGGATTCACCGATGGACGACCGTGGGGAGTTTCCAGTGCTTTTCATCCAGTGCAGAAGGAAGATTGGTCGGATTGGAATCGAATAAGCTTTTGGGTTTATCCAGATTTGCCGGGATTTAAGGTGGTATCATTAAGTATGGTCTTTCATAATGATGGTCAAGAACAAGTCCCGGGGCCTTATGATCGACATGGATTGAACTATCAAATTGTGGAAAACCAAAAATGGAATAAAGTATTTTGGGAATTTGAACACCTTGGCAGGGACAACGTAACTGGTATAGAAATACGATATCGGTTACAGGGGAATGAACCAGGAGCAACAACAACGGTGAAATATTTTATCGATGAGGTTTTCATTGAAAAAGTAAAACCCGATTACTATGAAGGATGGAATGTTGCACCCGGACATATTGCCTATAACCATGTTGGCTATGTCACCGATATGCCCAAAACAGCACTTGCTTCTGATGTATCTGCAGAAAATTTTTCGCTGGTACATACATTGACCGATGAAGTTGTCTTTGAAAAGCCAATCGTTTCAAAAGAAACTCCTATTGGAACATTTCAGGAGATGGACTTCAGTGAGTTTAATCAAACAGGTCAATTTATTCTTAAAGCCGGTGATCGAAAGACCAAAGCTTTTAGTATTGGCAGTTTTGAGGATATATATCGAAGTACAGTCATCAAAACTATTAATCATTTTTATACCCAACGGTGTGGTTATGCTGTTCCTGGCATCCATGCTGTATGCCACTTGGATTGGACGAGTATCCATGGTGATCAATCAATTGCAATCAACGGAGGATGGCATGATGCAGGAGATCTATCTCAGGGATTAACGAATACTGCGGAGGCAACCCATGCAAAGTTCGCACTGGCGTATGAATTACGTCATACTGACCCTATTCTTTCGGATCGTTTGATAAAAGAAGGGAAATGGGGGTTGGATTGGATGTTAAAAACCCGATTTGGAGACGGTTATCGGCCAATGTGGTCAACCATGGATTTCTGGACAGATGGAATTATTGGAACAGTAGATGATGTGCCATCCGCAGCAAGAAATAGTCCCGATGAAAATTTTCAAGCGGCCAAAACGGAAGCCAAGGCTGCTATGGTATTATGGGACAGTGATCTGAGATTGGCAAAATATGCAATGGAAAGTGCGGAACAGGATTGGGAATTTGCAAGAAAAGAACTGGCCGGCAATATACCCAGTGCCCCCTTGGCCGCTGTCGCATTAAATGCTTCACTGACTTTGTTTGAAGCAACAGGCAAAGAAAAGTATAGAGATGCCGCCATTTCTTATGGCGCCTTTATTCTGCAAAGCCAGCAGCAGAAAGACCTTGCGTCCGATGTCGCCTTGAAGGGGTTCTTTTATCGTTCACCCGATAGAGACGATATTCTTCACTACTCTCATCGGGGGCATGAACAGGACTTGGTTATAGGTCTTGTAAGATTAAGCCAGCTATTTCCTGACCATTCAAAAATGAGTGAATGGGATAATGCAATTCGCCTGTATGCAGATTATTACAAAAATATATCAACATACACGGATCCTTATTTTATGATCCCGGCCGGTATATATGATCTAAACCGTGCGGATGATGATATCCAGGCAGAGCAGATTAAAAGTGGAGTTCGGTTGAATGATCGATACTACCTGAAAAGTTTTCCAACCTGGACATCCTTTCGTGGTAACAGCGGGACTATTCTATCTCAGGCAAAAGGCTTGAGTGCTGCAGCCAATTATTTAGATGATAAGGACCTTTTAATTCTGAGCTATAAGCAACTTGACTGGCATTTAGGATTGAATCCATTTAATCAAAGCCTGATGTATGGGGAGGGATATCGCTATGCTGCTCAGTATAGTTCGATGAGTGGAAATTTGGTCGGTGGACTTCCTGTTGGTGTTCAAACATACTTTAACCGGGATGTACCCTATTGGCCCGCCGAAAATGTGTATAACTGGAAAGAAATCTGGGTGCATCCTTCAAGCCGGTGGCTCTGGATCATGACAGATTTTTATAAATAAAATCAACTATTTCCTGGAAAATTGTTTTTTATAAAAGAGTCAACATTAGTAAAAAAATGTTTATCACAATGAAAGTAACCAAATTCAATTTTTCTGTCTTATTGCTTCTTGGTATTGTTCTTTCATGCTCTGAAACAAACAAACAAAATCATCAATCTGTAAGTCAGAAGGCTGACCAAAAAACGTTAATGGACCCCAACGACCAAATGTCAAACACAGGTCATTGGGTAGCGATATTCAATGGAGAGAACTTGGATGGGTGGAAAATAAAATCGGTGAAAGAAGATCAACATTATAATTTTTGGAGTGTAATAGATGGAGCTATTGTCGTTAATTCTATGGGAATAACAGACCATGATTATAGCTGGTTGCAAACGAGCAAAGAATATGCCGATTTTGAATTGAGGTTGAAATTTCAATCCTATAGAGAGAGTCCAGGGAATAGTGGTATTCAAATTAGAAGTCGTTATGATAGTCAGGGTATGGTAAAGGGATCAAAATTGGTGGGTTGGATGGACGGACCTCAAGTTGATATTCATCCGAGTGATCCCTGGCGGAGTGGATTTATATATGATGAAACACGAGGACACCAACGTTGGATTTATCCTGATTTACCTGATTGGAATATGGATAAAGCAATTTATGCTCCAAAGGTTGTTCGACATCATTATGCTAATGAAGCTCCTTACTGGAATGATTTGGTTATTATTTGCAAAGGCAACAATATCACTACTATTATTAATAATATTACAGTAGCAGATTACGATGGTAAAGGAGTGTTGGATGATCTTTTTCATCAAAAATATGGCATAGACAAAAAAGGTTTTATTGCATTACAACTACATAAAAATGATCAATTGAAAATAGCATTTAAAGACATAGTAATTAAAGAGTTGTGAAGCTGATCTAGTTCAATTTTCTAAGAACAGTTTTGTTAACAAATCTTGTGATAACTATAAGCCTGTAATAGACTGTGTTGCATTTTTTAGTGGTTACAAATAGTCTTTTTTTGAATAATATTTCATAGCAATGAGATACTTTCTATGCTAATGAAGCATGGATATTAGAACTGATACAGCCGCTTCTTGTCAATCAGAACTCAATGAATAAATTATGGGTATCTACTCCTCGTATATCCTGCCCAAACTTGTCCACTGGACATGCAGGCAAAAGCCGAATCAAAAACAGAGGCAGAAAATTGTACCGAAGGCAACCGGTTCAGTATTGGAGATCGGAATTGGTTCCGGTTTGAATCTTCCCTTTTATAATCCTGCTCAAGTGAAGAGTGTAACAGGTATTGATCCATCTGAAGAGATGTGGGATGAGAATGAATTAGATCCAGGAAGTCTGCAATTTGATGTTGTATTCGAGCAAGCCCGTGCAGAGGAGTTGCCCTTCGAAAAAAACAAGTTTGATTCGGTCGTCATTACCTACAGTTTATGCACGATATCCGAGCCAGAAGTTGCCCTTACCGAAATGCGCCGGGTGTTGAAACCCAAAGGTATTCTGTACTTCTGTGAACATGGAAAAGCACCGGATGACTCCGTAGAAAAATGGCAAAACCGAATCAATCCGGTGTGGACAAAACTGGCCGGAGGCTGTAATCTAAACCGGGATATTCCAGCCCTGATTTCCGGCAACGGTTTCGATATTGCACACCTGGAAACGATGTACATTCCCGGATGGAAAGCCGCCAGTTTCAACTACTGGGGGTCTGCCAGGATGGGTTGAATGTACGAACAGTCGGATTGCTTTCTTCACACAAAAGGCCTGATATCGATTGAAGGTACAGTTTGAATAATTCTTTCTGATAAAATTTCTTAGGTTTTCTGAAATTAAAAATTACCGATCAAGATATTTCTGAAAAACCTTTCTCACACCCAAAAAAGCGTATTTTTTGCTAGTGTAGCTACCGTTAAATAAGTTAAGTAAAATATTTACTGATTCCGTATCTTGAGAAGAAAAACCGATGGCTAAACGTACGACAATCACGGTCTCAGATAAAGCCGAAGCCAATCGATTACCTACGCACGATCTCATAGGATAGAACGGCGCCTGAGCCTGCGCGCTCAGATTATTTTGACTGGCTCGGTGGATTGACCTATGAAGAATCCAGCAAAAAGAATCGGATCAGTGAACCTTCCATTGCCAAATGGCGCAAGCGGTTTGAACGAGATGGACTCGCAGGGGTTGGTCGATGCCCAGCGCCCCGGCACACCATCGATCTTTACGGAGGCAGACCGCAACCGGGTGATCCATCTTGCCTGCCAGCGCACCGAAAGCGGAACGCCACGCTACAGCCAACACCAGATTGCCGAAATGTGCCAGATGAGCCAGAGCTGGGTTTCACAGATCCTGCGAGAGGCTGACCTCAAGCCACACAAAACCGACTATTGGTGCGGGAAAAGCCCGGATCCGGAATTTGAATCCAAGATGATTGATATTGTTGGTCTGTATCTGAATCCCCTGAACACGCATTGGTGCTATCGGTAGATGAGAAACCCAGATTCAGGCCCTGGATCGTACCCAGCCGGAGCTGCCTTTACGGACAGGGAACCCTCGCAGGCTTACCGCTACCGTACAAACGCAATGGTACCGTAAACCTGATGGCCGCTCTTGCCGTGCACACAGGAGAATCACCGCACGGCAGTGTCGACCGCAACAACTCCGAAAATTTTCTGAAATTTCTCAAACACCTGGACCGCAGATACCGCAATGTTCAGATCCATATTATTTTGCATAATTGTCAATCCACAAAAACAAGGCTGTCAAGGAGTGGCTGGCTGAAAAAAGAAAATTTCCACCTTCATTTTACTCCCACCTACTCCTCGTGGCTCAATCAGATTGAAATCTGGTTTAGCATTATGAGCCGGAAAATACTCAAAGATGGAGTTTGGCATTCCAAAAAAGATCTGGTCGATCAGTTGATGAGCTACATTAGGGAGTATAACGAAACCAGCGCCAAACCGTTCAACTGGACCTATGGTGAAGAATACTTGACGAATTAAGTGGTAGTTACACTCAGTAAGCATGGTTGCACTGTTTGCAAATATCCTTTATTATATATTTGGATATAAAACTCTAAAACTATCCTTCAGCTAAGTAAGCTATCCAAAGATTTAAGTCGAAAAATGGATTTATGATTTTCAATTTTGTGACTGGCAAACATAACAGGGCACTACTTATTATAGTACCATTTTTAATTGCAGCCGGTTTTTCCTTTTCCACATGCAATCAAAGTAATTCAACTCCTTCTGCATTGCCTGATATGCCTCCTGTTGGCGAAGATTTTTTTATGGATGTCAGCGAATATTCGGGTATTGAATTCACTCAAACGTTTGGAGATGATCTGTTGTCCAATGTGGTTGAAACGGTTGGATCCGGTGCGGCATTTCTGGATTATAACCAGGATGGCTTTATGGACCTCTACATTGCAAATGGGTCGTACTCCGAGCAATTCAGTGAAGGTGAGAAACCACGAAATCTGCCAACGAACAAACTTTACAGGAATCTCGGAAATGGTCAGTTTGAAGATGTAACAGAAATTGCCGGTGTGGGTGATTCTGGTTTCGGTTCAGGAGTATTAATCGGGGATTATAATAATGACGGTTATCCGGATATTTATGTTTCTAACTATGGCCCGAATGTTTTTTATCATAATAATGGAGATGGTACTTTTAGAGAAATAGCCCGCCAGGCCGGTGTTGCCGGTGAAAGTGATAAATTCAGTGTTGCTGCACTCTGGATTGATTATGATTTAGACGGCCTGCTTGATCTTTATGTAGCCAATTACCTGGAGTACGATCCCAAATATAACCTGTTCTACACGCCGGACGGCTACCCGGGACCGTTGAATTTTGACGGACAGCCGGATGTTCTTTATCGGAACCTGGGAGATGGCCGGTTTAAAGATGTAACCCGTGAGACGGGAGTGTACCGGAAAGACGGCAGGGCAATGGGCGTGGGAACGACAGATTATAACAACGACGGTTATCCGGATATCTATGTGGCAAATGATATGATGACCAATTATCTGTTCCGAAATGATCAAGGTAAAGGCTACACGGATGTTGGGATGGTATCTCATGCAGCGTTTAATCATACCGGGGAAGCCACATCAAGCATGTCTGTGGTTTTTGGAGATTATGACGATAACGGATTCACCGATATGTTTGTAACAGACGAATCCTACAGTGCGCTCTATACCAATCTTGATGGTGAAAGATTTGTCGATCTTTCCTATCAATCGGGCATTGCAATTCCAAGCGGCCAGTTTGCCGGATGGGGCTCATCTTTTCTGGACTATAACAACAATATGGATCTCGATATTTTTAAAGTGAACGGAGAGATTCAGCACCTTCACGGGCAGGAAGACCAGGTCTTTGAATACAGGCAAAACCGAACGTTCGAAGACGTTTCTTTGACTTTAGGACCGTACTTCGAGGAAGAAAAAGTGGGAAGAGGTGCCTGTTTTGGTGATATCGATAATGACGGAGACATAGACGTCTTTATTTCAAATCTCGGAGACAATTTTACCCTGCTTCGAAATGACAAAGGAAATCTGAATAACTGGATTTTGATTAATCTTGTAGGCACTACCAGCAACAGGGATGGAATAGGTGCAAAAGTTAAAGTTGTTGCAGGCGGAAAAACCCAAACGATGGAAAAGACAAGTGCCGGAGGATATCTCTCCCAAAACGATCCGAGAATTCATTTTGGACTGGCAGGACATTCAATCATCGATCAGATAGAAATTCGCTGGCCATCCGGAATCGTCCAGACAATGGAAAATGTAGAAGCGAATCAAATTCTTACCATTCAGGAATAAGAGCCCTGATATGCGCAGAAGAATTGTATTTATCGGAATTATCAATTGCTGCTCTTTGCGCTGTTCCTGATTATTCGTACAGGTTCAGAAGAGACAATACCGGATTCGATTTTGGTTTTTACGAAAATGCCTGCTGCTGAAAATCACTTGGCAGGCGGTAGTGAGAATGTACCTCCCGATTATAAAGAAGCAAGAATTGTAAGCCTGAACTATGAAAACCCTGAAAGTGGTATAAAAAATTTAACGTCTGATTTTTACTCTGCTACTTCTCCTTCACTATCTTTTGATAATCAGCTGATCGTTTTCTCCGCAAAAGTAAATCAAAACGATTCATGGCAGATATGGACGATGAATCTGGATGGATCGGCTAAGAAAAAAGTATTCGAGAGTTCAAAAAATTGCTATACACCTTCCTTTTTGCCAACAGGTGATATTGTGTTTTCCTGTGAAATTGAAGACCCGGAGATTGGAAAAACCTATCCGTTATTTAAGATTCTGGAAGATGGTTCCGGGCTTAATCAACTAACCTTTCATCCGCATCGTGATTTTTATCCATCCATTCTGTATGACGGCCGGATCGCCATAATCAGCCAGCAGTTCTATCCCACTAAAAAAAGTCGCCAATTTATGGTTTTGAGGCCGGATGGAACCAAGTCTCAGGCGTTTTATCATGATCAATCTGATTCTCAGATCAAAAGTACTGTACGCGAGAGTAGGGAAGATAAATTGATATTCGTCCAGGGAGATGGAAATGTGGATGAACTTGTGGTTTTGTCTTATGCAAACCCGCTTCTTCCCAAAGAGATTATTGCTACTTATGATGCAGGGGCAATCCAATCTGCAGGTATCCTCGATTCAACACGTTTGGTGATTTCTGCAAAAAGCGGATCGGAGGGAGTATTTGGTCTTTCAGCAATCAGTTTTAAGGGTGATGAAGAATTAATCTATAAAGATGAGGGCTATCACTCTGTTCAACCGGTTGTAGTTCGCAAGCAAAAGAGTACCCAAAAAGTTGCCATCTTCAATTTCCGATGAAGAGGGATCGGGTATTCTGATCAGTCAAGACGTTAATCATTCGCAAATTGAGACAGATGGAGATTCGAAAACGAAATATGTTCGAATTGAAAGTACTGATAAAATATTAGATGAGATTGAAGTGGCCGGGGATGGCTCCTTCTACCTTAAAGTTCAGTCCAATATGCCCATCCGATTTGTCAGCCTTGATGCCAATAGAGAAAGGCTGAGAGGGCCTTCCGGTTGGATGTGGCTTCGTACTAATGAACGCCGTGCGTGTATAGGGTGTCATGCAAAAAAAGAGATGTCGCCTGTAAACCGGGTGCCTATGGCGATTAAAAAGGAGCCGGTCATAATCACGGATACTTCAAGAATTACAAACATGGCCGAGGTACAGGCTCTCCGGGAAATGATAAATAAAAAGTGATTCCAGAAAGTTGAAGACAAATAAAAAAATAGTACTTACTACCCTTTTGGCCGTTACGGCTTTGGTTTTTGTATTTGTCGCAAAAAGAGGGCACGACTGGGCCCGGGATCATGTAGATCACATGACAGCAACAACAGGATTCCCGCTGACATGTACCAACTGCCATGTTGGTCGTCAGGTGGATAATTTATTCACTCAGTTTTTAACGGATGACTATCTCTCTCCTTTTAATGTGGCAATTTCACCCGATGGAAATTACCTCTACGTAGTAGGCCAGGAGGATAACTCATTCTCTATTGTTGACCTAAATGAAAAGGTGGTCATTAAAAAAATTGAAGTGGGAAATCACCCGCATAGTGTGACACTTAATGAAGATGGCACATCTGCATATGTTTCGAATCAATGGGATGACAATGTGATAGAGATCCTGCTTCCAGAGGGTAATATTGTGGATACTCTTCAAACAGGAGCAGGCCCGGCAGAACTTCAATATGAGGGAGAAGGGAATATGCTCTATGTGGTCAACACGTTTACATCAGATGTTTCAATTATTGATCTTTCATCCGGGCAAGAGTTAAAACGGCTTTCAGTTGGCAACAACCCGACCGGGGCCTCTTTAACACCCGATGGAGAAACTTTAATGGTGTTAAGCCGGCGAACAAAACATATAGAATTCAGAACGCCACCTAAGGTGGAAGCCACTTTTATCAGCACGTCGGAGCAGCGATTGGCAGATAGAAAAGAGTTGATGTCAGCACATATCATGGAAAACATTGACTATACGCCTGAAGGTGAGCTGGCGCTGTTTACCCTGATTCGGCCAAAAAATCTGGTGCCGGCCGTTCAGATTGAAAATGGATGGATGATTAATCATGGAATTGGTGTCTATAATACATCCACCGGGAAAATGTATCAATTACTGCTGGATGAGCCGAATAAATTCTATGCCGATCCTTTTGATGTAAAGGTTTCTCCGGATGGAAAATACGCCGTCGTATCTCATTCAGGTGCGAATATTTTGAGTATTATCGAGATGAGCAAGTTAAAATCTCTGCTATTGAGAATTGACGCCGGAGAGATTAGAATGCCGGAGAATAACCTGGGGTTAAGTAAAGAATTTGTCATCAAAAGAATAGAGACCGGATCCGCTCCAAAAGGGATGGCGTTTTCACCGGATGGATCGAAACTCTACTATGCAGAATATTTAAATGATAAAATTGGCATTGTAGATATGACATCATTCAGTAATGGAGAATCGATTGTATTAAGTAAAGCAGATCAGAATACACCGATCAGGCAGGGACAGAGACTTTTTTACAATGCAGGGGGAACCTTTCAATATCAATATAGCTGCTATACTTGTCATCCCGACGGCCACGAAGATGGGCTTACCTACGATATGGCTCTTAAACCGGGGATAGACCTCACAAATGTTCAAACTCTGCGGGAGCTCCCCAAAACATCACCGTTTAAATGGAACGGGCATAATGTAAGTGTATATATGCAGGACGGTATGAGATTTTCGAAATTTGTAACCCGTACTGAATCATATTCTCCCGAGGATCTGACCAATCTTACATCCTACATTTTGACGCAGCTAAAGCATCCGCCAAACAGGTTCCGTCTGCCAAATGGTGAGCTGACAGAAGCTCAAGAGAGAGGAAAAGAAATTTTTTACAGGACTATGACAAATGATGGGCGAGAAATACCTGTCGGGAATCAATGCGTCACTTGTCATCCTCCACCCAATTTTACCAACAGGACGAATGCAGATGTCGGCACGAAAAAAGAACATGACAGCCCGGGTATGACATTTGATTCACCGAATTTGAACAATATTTATGAATCCGCACCATACTTGCACGATGGCAGCGCGCAAACCCTGGAAGAGATCTGGACAATTTACAACGACAATGATGAACATGGAGCTGCCAACGACATGACCAAGAATCAACTGAATGATTTAATTGAATACTTAAAATCACTGGGATCCGCCAAGTATTATAAATGAGACCATTATGAAAACCATACATCGAAAACCATATTGGACAGCATTCGCTGCTTTATTTTTCATCGGTATCTTTTTCATTTTTGCTTTCAGCAAAGGAAACAAGATGAATAAAGAGGCTTTTGCAGATGAGAGCCTTGTTGAGATAGAATCTGCCGGTAAAGCCGGAGTGGAGCTGCCCGATGAAGATTCCGGGAACTTACCAATCTTCAGAAAATGGAAGAATTTTAACATAGAAGATGGCCTTCCATCCAACAAAATTTCCAGCATTCAAATTGATGGGGACCGAGTTTGGGTTGGCACCGATAAAGGACTGGCTATATATGAGGAGGGCGGGTTTTCAGTGATTACAACAGAAGACGGCCTCTCCCATAACTATGTGCTGGATATAGATATTAGTGAGCTCACAGGCGAAGTTTGGATTGCCACAATGTCTGGCCTGACAAAATGGTCGGCAGGTGAGATGGAAGTCTTTAACCAGTTTAACAGCGGTTTGGCCAATGATGTAGTCTATTCGGTCGTAACTGATCGCGAATATGTATGGACTGCAACGGCTGCAGGAGCATCTAAATTAAATACGTATACCAGCCAGTGGGAAATATTCAATGAGCAAAATTCCCCGATGCATGAACCCTGGACTTATGGTGTAGCCAATAGTGACCAAAAGATTTATATCGCTGCCTGGGGTGGTGGAGTACTCGAATATTTCAAAGATTCAGGCCGTTTCAGGGTGCACCGGGATCCCGATCACCAGATGCAAATTGATCTTTATCCCGATGATGGTGTTGTACATGATATTACTACGGGAGTTTCTTATGCAAATGATATTCTTTGGGTAGGTACCTATTTCGGATTGAGCCGGTATGATGGTACAAATTGGCAAAGTTATTTCGATCATGACAGCGGCCTTGCCAGCAACTTTATTAATTATGTGAAAGCACAGGATAACGTTATTTACATCTGTACGGATAACGGATTCAGCACTTTTAATGGCCATCGATGGGCCACTTATAAGAATGAAAGCGGAACGGGAAAAATTATTATAACAGAAGGCGATAACAGTCGCGAACTCACCACTTCAAATGCATTGTCAAACAATTATATATGGGCAATGGATGTAAATGGAGATGAAATATGGCTTGCCACAGCAGACGGTTTAAGCTTCTCCAAAGCTTCGGAAATTGTGCAATTATAAAGTTAAAAATGCATCTAAAAAATTTATGAAAGAAAGAGTCTTTAAAAACAGAATAATCCAAAAAATAACAGAATCATGAATAATGCAATAAGGCTACCAGAAAAGAAACTAAACCTGAGTACAGGTGAAAAAGAAGAGATGGTAAAGCTGGGAATTCTATCGGCTAATGAGAACTACCTGGAGTTTGAGATACCAGATATTCATGACGACCGGCCTCCTCTTCCAAAAAAAGCTGTACAAGCACCCAATGTTTTAAATGAGGCTTTTAACTATGCCCGGCCGTCTTCTTTTTCTCGTGCACTGCGGATGGAGTTTGGAGATTATTCCGTGGTTTTAATATCCGGTACGGCAAGTGTAAATGAAGAGGGGAACGCCGAACATATTGGTGATTTCAGGGCACAAACCTGGAGAACATTCAGAAATATATCGGAACTGTTGGCTTCGGAGAATATGTCTTGGCATGATGTAATTCGAACGACCTGCTATTTACGTGATATAGAACGCGATTATAAAGATTTTAATGAAGTCAGAACTCAGTTTTACAACTGGTTAAAACTCGACCCACTGCCCGCCAGTACTGGCATCCAGGCAACTCTATGCTGGGATACACTTCTGGTTGAAATTCAGGCGATTGCAGTTTGTAAAAATGTCTAAATAGATACTGTTATGATGAAAAAGTTATCATTCCTTCCACTCATATTACTGGTTGCTTTGTATGGTGAGTTTACACAAGCTCAGGAGATTAAACATTATGCGGATACTCCGGAAGAATTGTTGCCATATAGCCAATTCCTGGAGCCTTATATGTTATTCTTCGATGAATCGCAGCCTTATCTTGGGCCAGGGAGGGATGGTAACGCTCCTGCAGATCTCAAAACAGTGAAAATCGGTTTTGTAGCTCCCCTCGAAGGATCCTATGATGATGATTACGGCCAGAGTATGTTAAAAGGAGCTACGTTAGCTCTGGAAGAAGCTAATGCACAAGGCGGATATCAAGGTTTGCCTTACGAAATATTGGTAAAAAACGATGTTGGCTTATGGGGTTCCACTGGAAACGAGATTGTCGATCTGTACGATAAAGGAGTATGGGCGATAGTTGGATCTATTGATGGAAATAATTCTCATGTTGCGCTTCGGGTGGTTTTGAAGTTAGAGATGCCAATGGTGAATACAACTTCTACAGATCCTACACTTACAGAAACCCGTATACCGTGGATGGTTCGTTGCATCTCGGATGACAGACAAAACAATTATGCTCTTGCCAAACAAATATTTGAAAAAGAGGGACTGGAGAATGTGGCCATATTGAGAGCAAATGACCGTTACGGAAGGCTTGGTGTAAAAATTTTCCAGGAGAGTGCCATCAGGTTAGGTCATCCCGTGCGCATACACTTAAATTATGTTCCTGGAGCAGAGGATATTGATCCACAATTGGAAAAAATTCGAAACTCCGATTCCGAAGCGGTACTCATCTGGGGAAATGATGAGGATGCTGCAAAAATTGTAAACCGAATGCGGGATATGGGAATGAATCATAAAGTGTTCGGCAGTGATCGTTTGGTAACAGACCGGTTCCTTGAACGTACCGGTGAAAATGCGGAGGGAGTTGTGGCAATATTCCCCTACAATCCACAAAGTCAAGACCCCACCTACCTCCGGTTCGTTCAAAACTATCGGGAGCGATATGGTTCTGAGCCAGATCTTTTTGCTGCACATACATATGACGGAATGAAAATGTTAATACAATCGATTGAAGAAGCGGGTCTGAATCACGTCAGAATAAGGGATGAACTAACAAGCATCCGTAAGTATCAGGGAGTAACCGGCGAAATTATACTGGACACCACCTGGAACGATGTAGGTAAAGTTTGGCTGATGGAAGTAGAAAATGGAAAGTTTGTCGTTAAATATCCGAGCAAATAAAATCATACAGTTGCCAGCAAATATCATCAGGTATTTAAATGATTATTTTGTGGCTCTTTGTTTCTTTACGACGAGTTTTCTCATTTGCTTGTCACCCACCCTGCCTGTTTGTGCCCAATCGGTTCCGTCAACAGGCCCTGAGATTGAAGAACCCATAAAAATCGGCCTTTTGCTTACCGAAAGCCCCTCAGAAAATTCATTAATGCGCGAGGCTGTAGATGTCGTTAATTTGGTAATAAAGAAAGAAAATCAATCTGGCGGAATTCATGAAAAACCAATTAAACTTTTTGTAAAATCCGTTGATGGCAATTGGGGTATCGGGTCCAAACGGGCGGTAGATCTAATTTTTGAGAACGGTACAACGGCACTTTTAGGATTTGTTGACGGCCGAAGTGCCCATCTAATCGAACAAGTTTGCACAAAAGCTCAGGTCCCGTTCATATCCATGCTTTCCACCGATCCTGCCCTGTCCAGGATTAATATTCCATGGTTTTTCAGTACAATGCCCCATGCTGAGCAGCAGGCAAAAGTGTTGGTTGATGGGATCTCCAAAAACTATATGAACGAAAATATAGCCGTTGTCTCTTCAGATGACTATGACCAGAGTATTATTAGGAGATCCTTTCTTCAGAAGATCGAAGAAGAAAATTCTCAGATACCAAACGTCTGGACCTATCCAGCTGGTGATGTTAATTTTGCTCAAATTGCATCTGGAATATCTGAATCCGATGCTGAAGTGATTGTATTTTTTGGCAGTTCCAATGAATGGGATATATTAATCTCGCAGTTGGACTTTGATGATATTGAAATACCCGTATATACATCGATTATCGATCTCAATGATGATCAGCTTCAGAATATATCAAATCCGGTTTTTACGATTAGGTCTGGAAATTGGGATTCAGAAAAACAGAGAGAATTTCAAGCAGATTTTTACAATATGTACGGGTATTTGCCAGGAGTTTATTCTGCTTATTTGTATGATGGTACAACCGCCCTTCTCGAAGCCATCAGATCGAATGGTGCTGAGAGTGCCCATATACAAAAGGAACTTGCCAATATGGAGATCTCGGGAATAAACGGAATGATTTCATTTGATATTTTAGGATCAACGCGTTCTACATTTATGATATCTGAAATGCCCTGATTTTAAATGATGGTAGACAGAATATTTTTTGATTGCAATCATCCCTTCAGTTTTCCTTCAAAGTTATCTTATATATTTAGGGTACTATGAAATTATTAATTGTTGAAGATAACAGGGATCTTCTTGAGAATATCATAAAGTATTTGGAGAGAGAAGGACACCGGTGTGAAACGGCCGTCGATTACGATGAGGCGTTTGACAAGATCATGTCGTACACCTACGATGTGGTGCTGATCGATATTATGATTCCCAAAGGAGATGGATTGCAGGTATTGCGGGAATTGAAATCCGTGAACCCGGAGACCGGTACGATTATCATCTCCGCCAAAAATTCTCTGGATGATAAAGTATCCGGCCTGGAATTGGGCGCCGATGATTACCTCACCAAGCCGTTCCAGTTACCAGAGTTATCAGGCACGAATAAAAGCGGTCAATCGCCGGAATAATCTTGGAGGAAGCGAAATTGTTCGGGCGAATGAGATCTCCATTAACACAAAAACGCGAGAAGATTTCGGTTGATGAGAATCCCGTTGAAGTGACGCCTAAAGAATACGATCTTACTCCTCTATTTTGCATCAAATAAAAACCGGGTTCTGTCCAAACAAAATATCGCCGAACACCTGTGGGGTGATTATGTAGATCACCTGGATAATCTCGATTTTGTGTATCAGCACATCAAAAATCTTCGCAAAAAACTGGTGGATGCAGGTGCGAATGATTATATCGAGAGTGTGTACAGCATTGGGTACAAATTTAAAGCCAACAGGGCCGGATCATGAAGCTGATTACCCGATTTATTTTAATCTACCTGGTCATTACGGTGATTGTGCTTGGGATTGGCGGAGTGTTCTCATACTTCATCATAAAAGATGAAGTTGACCGAGAGCTTACATGGGAATTTATGGAGAGAATTGACCGTGTAACGTACCTGTTGGAGAGAGGGCGGGAATTTCATCATCGCAGAGATGTTGAGGGAGACCGCAACCTAATTGTGCGGGAATTGAATTATAGTGTAGAAGAGAGGGTAGAAGTGGGCGATACACTTATTTATCACGACCGGCTTGAACAAAACGAGCCGAATGTTAAAGTGTCAGCCTGGAGGAATATTAATGGACAGTCGTACTATATCTCAACTTACGGTGCCATGATTGAAACAGATGATATTACCGAGGCGGTTGTTAAAACGTTGCTGTGGATTTTAGGTATGCAGATTGTAGGAGCCGTTGGAATTGGGTTTTTGGTGTCTGGACGACTCTTTAAACCCTTCCGGAAAACACTCGAAAAAATTGCCAATTTTCAGCTTCATAAGAAGGAGTATGTTCCAGCTGAGAAAACCAATGTGAAAGAGTTTAATGATCTGAATCGATTTGTAGAGAAGATGACCCGCAAAGCAGTGGCCGACTATAAGAACCTGAAGGAATTTGCTGAAAATGCTTCTCATGAGCTTCAGACACCGCTGGCTATTGCCAAAGGGAAACTGGAACTGCTTTCTGAAACTGAACTTACCGAAGAGCAATATAAATACATAGAATCCCTTGAAAAATCGGTAAAGAAACTGTCGAGATTGAGTGAATCCCTGGCACTTCTCACCAAAATAGAGAATCATGAATTTCAGAATAACGAGAGGGTGAACCTGAGTGATATTATCAATGAGAGTCTTGAAGCGTTCAAGGAGTTTATCGCCTTAAATAATCTGACAGTTGAGACGGATGTTCAGGATGATGTTGAGGTACAAATGCATCCCGTTCTGGCTGATATTTTGTGGACCAACCTTTTTCAGAATGCAGTTCGGCACAATGTGGAGAACGGAGAGATAAAAATTGAACTGGATGATGAGAGACTCGTAATATCCAATTCGGGAGATGATCCGGAAATAGATCCCGATCAACTATTCGAACGATTCAGAAAAGCCGAGCAGAGTTCAGAATCTATTGGACTTGGTCTGTCCATCATCAAACGAATTGTGGATCAAAACAATCTGTCGATCAATTATACCTTTGAAAGCGGATGGCATCGAATTGAGGTCTATTTGGATTGAATGATTCATCCAATGATTTGAGGGAAACACAGAGACTTCGTTTCACCGGTTTTATTCTGAAGATTCATTCCCATTCCAAATATCATGAGTTGTTTTCCAGGTGCCGTCAGGTTGCCTTTGCAGGATATTCAGGTATTTGGAAGCAGATTCCAATGTTTCCGTTCCATCTTTTGGAGTCAAGCGTTACTTTTGCAATTCCACGGCCATAAGCAAGATCGCCTTCTACTCTAACTTCTACATAATGGCTTTCCAGCTCAGGTTTATATTCATCAAAAATAAATTGATAATAATCACGTACCGCATCTCTTCCTTTCATTGCCGGCACACCCGGTGCCATTAAAATTGCATCTTCAGTGAAATGCTCTGCGATTCCGTCTGCATCAGAATTGTTGAAAGCTTCTGCCCTCGCACTGCTGACTGCCGTTATTGCGTCTATATATTCTTGATTGGACTGTTTATCCGATGGTTTTTCTTTTGAACAGGTGAGCAAGAGCAAGATTGTCAAAGGTAAAAGAAGTACGTGATTCAATTTCATGGCAGGAGGATTAAATAGCTATTTATTTGATTTCATTTACGTTACCAGGTAAAAAAATATTAAACATTAAACGAATTGTCGATTAAAACAATTAAATAACAAACATGAACATACTGTTAAAAAGTACAACTTTTAAGATGCGTTTAATGATGGAAAACGAGATTGAAACAGATTTCATTTTGTGTGTACCGTCAACCAGATATCGCATCTCGCAGTGGAGGGCGTTCTTTAAAGAATGTAAAATAGGCTCAACTTCAAGTTTGCTTCAATATTCGTTCAACTTTTAAGCAGGTTCAGATTTTACTTTGGAAGAAACAATGAACTGTAAGAATAAAATCATGAAGAAATTAGTATTCTATGTAACAATTCCTCTGTTGTTCTGGGGATTATTTGTCTCGGGAGGATATGCACAATCATCAAACAGTGAAACCGCTGAGATATTCGGAACGGTTCAGGATGTGGGAGGAGAGTCCGTACCTAATGCAACAGTTGCTTTATATAATCAGGATGAGACTGAAATATTGGAAGGAACATCGAGTAAAGAAGATGGAAGCTTTACCTTGCAAGCGGAACCCGGTAATTATGTGCTGAGAGTTTCTTACGTATCCTACCAGGCTCACCAAGAAGATTTAGAATTAGCTGCCGGTGAATCGGTTGATTTGGGAACGATTGAACTGCTGAATGAGAACGCAACGCTGGATGAGGTTATAGTGGAAGGCGAACGATCGTATATGACGATGAATTTCGACAGCCGCACATTTAGTGTGGGACAGGATATTACAAGTCTTGGCGGTTCTGCATTGGATGTATTGGATAACGTACCCTCAATTACCACAGATTTTGATGGAACTGTTAGATTACGAGGGAACCAGGGAGTGCAGATTCTAATCAACGGAAGCCCATCGAATTTAGTAAGAAATGGTACTGATGCGCTTGGCAGTATTCCTGCCAATCTGATTAAGGAAGTTGAAATTATTACCAACCCATCCGCAAGATACTCTGCTGAGGGAACTGGCGGAATAATTAATATAAAACTGGTGGATGATGTACGACTTGGATTTAATGGAAGTATCCAGGCCAATACAGGATATCCACAGGATCACGGGTTGGGTGCGAATTTGAACTATCATAAAAATAATATCAACTGGTTCCTGAATTTCGATTTAGAGTATGAAAATGATCCCAGGCAAGGGCGTACATTCCAAAGCTTTAGTGGCGACACAACGTACGCATACAACGAGAATTTTGAATCTGTGGAAACCGAAAAAGAATTTGATATCAATTTTGGAGGGGATTATTACATAACACAATCTCAAATACTTACGCTGGAAACACGTGTAAGTATACAATCTGAAGTGGAAGATTCAGATGTTAGATATACCGATTATAACACCGGAAACAACCAGATATACCGGGAAATAAGAAGTGATTGGGATGTTATCCGAGAGCTCAACCAGAACGATATACAGGATGCAAGAGAAAATGACTATGATGTTCGGTTGCAATACGAAAACAGGTTTGAAGGATCCGATCATCGATTAACCGCTGATGTTGATTTTGAGTTTGGAACCGAAAGCCAAGACGCCGAGCTGCTTGAAGTTGTTAGCAGCGACGATAGTTCACCCAGTGGGTTTAACCGGCGAACTTTTTCTGATGAGATTTACAAAGAGCTTCGAATCGATTCGGATTACAGGCAGCCATTGGGTGATAACGGACGGTTTGAAGCCGGATTCCGCTTTAACTTTGATTGGATGGATAACGACTATACAGTTGAAGAACTTGTAGATGGAAATTGGCAGATTGCAGATCAACAGATCGGGCTAAGTGACAATTTTACTTACTTTGAAAATGTAAATGCTCTCTATTCAACCCTGGCGGGAGACGTTGGTGTATTTAATTATCAGCTTGGCTTAAGGGCAGAGAATACACGCATTCAAACAGAACTGACTGAAAGCGGACGGGGCAGCGATCAAAACTATTTAAATCTTTTTCCAAGTGTGTTTTTGTCATATTCTTTGGATGAAGCAAACTCTTTCCAGGTAAGTTACAGCAGGCGTATATCACGTCCCCGAATTTGGTGGATATTGCCATTTACAGAGATATCAGATGTTCGAAACAGGCGGGTTGGAAATCCGGAACTGCGGCCTGAATTTGGCAACTCTTACGAGGTAGGATATCTGCGCCACTGGGAAACCGGATCAATTCTTACGAGTTTATATTATCGCTACAGAACAGATGTTACCGAACGTATTTCCACCGTTGATAATAATGGAATCACCACATCTCAACCGGTAAATCTGGCTACTGAAAAGGCATGGGGAATTGAGTTCTCTGCCGACCAGGAATTGTTTGATAATTTACAGTTGATGGGAAGCCTGAACCTGTTTCAGTCAGACCGAAATGGTGAGTTTCAAGGCGTTCAGTACAGCAGTGAATCAGAATCATTAACTTCGAGATTAAGATTGCGTTGGAGATTCGCCGATGGATGGAACTTCCAGGCGAATGCATTTTACAGAGGAGCACAGCAAACAACCCAAGGCCGCCGGGATGGCAGCCTCTTTTTTGGCGGAGCACTGGCTAAAGAGCTCTTCAACAGAAAAGCTACATTATCACTAAATGTCCGCGATCTGTTTAACTCTCGTTTAAGTGACCGGGAGATTAACAATCCAAATAGTTATACACAGAGCAGATATGCATGGTCAACACGATCATTCAGATTGAATTTCCGATACAACTTTAGCAGCGGTAACAGTGGTGGAAACAACAGAGGTGGTGGAGGTTATAGTGGCAGATAACCTATCGCGTGGACCCATCTTTTCATTATTTAAGTATACACTAAAATCCTTAAGGAGACGTGCAGGCATGAGAGCCTGAAATCTATTAATCATTCAGGTGAAGTATTATGGAGAAACTTGTGTCCACACGATAAGGCAGATATCAGGGTAAAGATGTAATTAGATATAAATTCTTATTTTTTTGAAGGCCGGCTCGATAGTTTTATTGGGACGGCTTTTTTTATTGGTTTAATCCAAAATATCTTCAAAAAAAAATATCAAAACAGAAAAATCGGTCAATTTGACCCCTTCCCGCCTGAGCTTTCGCATGTATTAGTAGAGAAACATGCAATTTCTAAAAACAGATTCAGACTATTATGAGAAACGCCGTACGATTTGGGAGCCTTGCCCTGGTATCAGTACTTGTAATTTTAATTGGTATCTCCTGCTCAAGCAATTCTTCAACCACCTACTCTATTGAAGGATCCGTTACCCCAACAGAGGCCGGCAGTGTAACACCGGCAACCGGAGAATATGATGAAGGTGCGGAAATTGAGATCCGGGCCGAAGCTAATGATACGTGGATGTTCTCGTCTTGGGAGGGAGACGTTTCGGGTACTGAAAATCCCGCAATTGTAACTGTGGATGATGACCTGATTTTTACAGCCGTATTTGAAAAGCTTCAATATCCACTGAATGTGACCATAGATGGCGGCGGTAGAGTTGAAGAGAATATCGTCCAGTCAAAAATGACTGATTACGAAATTGGGACCGAAGTAGAGTTGAATGCCATAGCCGATGATGGCTGGGTATTTGTTGAATGGCAGGGCGATTTGACCGGAAACGAAAACCCACAAACGCTTACAATGGATGAAGAGAAGAGCGTTACCGCCGTTTTTGAACGAAAAGATTATCCCCTTACAATTTCCACAGAAGGGCAAGGGAATGTATCTGAAGAGGTTGTTGAAGAGCCCGCCAAAGATTATGCGTACGAAACTGTGGTGGAGCTCACCGCAAATCCGTCCGAGGGATGGACATTTGCCCGCTGGGAAGGTGACCTGGAAGGAACGGATAATCCATCACAGATTACAATTGATGGCGAGAAAGAGGTGACGGCTGTATTTGAGCGTGAAGGATTTGAGCTGACTGTAAATGTGACTGGTGGAGGAAGTGTAAATGAAGAGCTGCTGAATGACGCATTCAAAAACTTCCTACCCGTTTGATTCGGTTGTTGAGTTAACCGCCGAGCCCAACGATGGCTGGACGTTTGACGAATGGCAGGGCGATCTTTCGGGCAGTGATAATCCTGAGCAGATAACTATTGATGGAGATAAAAACGTCACAGCCGTATTTGTAGAAGAACAGTACGAAATTAATTTATCAACGCAGGGCAATGGGGATGGAACCATCAGTGTTGAGCCGGCTAAAGATTTCTATAACTATGGCGATGAAATAGAAATAACAGCAGAACCGGATGAAACCTCTGAATTCAAAGAGTGGGATGGTGATATTTCAGGTACCGAAAATCCCAAGAATGTAACGGTCACCAGCGATCTTGAAATTATAGCCATTTTTGGAGGAACGCCGGAAGTTGAAACTGCTGATCTAAGTGATATGCGTATCAACTCTGTAACCGGCGGCGGCGAAGTAACTGATAATGGGGGCTTTGAAGTTACGGATCGCGGAGTATGCTGGAGTATTGATCCGGACTTTACCGATGATGTATGTACGGTAGATGGGAATGGAACAGGTTCATTTAACAGTATGATTAGCGACCTTACTCAAGGAACCTTTTACTATGTTAGGGCATACGCCACGAACCAGGCAGGAACAGGATATGGAGAAAGTATTGAGTTTGTTGCCGGTTATGTTTCGCATGGATATGTGAATGGTTTGACACCCAGTGGTGATTCTCAGTTTGAAGATCGATCCTACAAATTAATTGCTTCTCGATGGAATGAAGGAGATCCTAAAATTTGGACGGCTTTAAATTTAGGAGCCAAAGGTTCATCAAAGGGTGCAACGGACGACAATCCCGATGCCGCTGGTTGGTATTTCCAGTTCAACCGGTTGCAGGGTTATTATCATGATGGTAGCAGCCGTACTCCGGGTTCAGGTGCGATGGATACAGTGGATGATCGCACTGATTGGCAAATAGAAAATGACCCATGCCGTGCTGCTTTTGGAGGTAACTGGAGAGTTCCAACAGCATCAGAGTGGAGAGGTTTCAGAAGTGCTTCTACTGAATTTGGAGGAATGAACGGCGGTGGACGAGAAGCTGCTTTTAACTCAGATTTGGAGTTGCATGCCGCAGGCGGAATTGATGTTGAGGGAGATATTACAAGTCGCGGAAGCATAGGATATTATTGGAGTAGTGACCAGACAGAGGGGGCATTTGCGGATGCATTGATTTTTTCATCTACAGGTAGTACAGTCGATGATCTTCCTCGCTAGACGGGTGCATTAACTATACGTTGTGTAAAAGAATAAAATTATCAAACTACAACGGATATAAAATCTAAAGCACGGTTGCTAAATAGTGACTGTGCTTTTCTATTTTCTTTCGTTCCACTTTTCTTGATACCCATCCAAAGGAGTGATCCAAGTCCGCCTGACGCAATTCCCGCCAGTAAGGCCATCAGTAAAGAGAGCTCAAACCGAGCATGAACATAACTCGATAGAAGAATAGAACTTACAAAATATATAACCACGGCTATCACATACCCGATGGCAAAACATCCCACCATATCGCGTATTTTTAAGTTTACTATAAAACGAACAATAAGAGAGGCAAATATTCCGATAGCAATCCACATAAAAAGAAAACCGGGATCTGCAAAATCTGTCTGCCGGGTACTTGAGGTCCAAAGAGGCAACCCGGCTCCAATAGTAGCGATAAGAATGGTAACCAATCTATAATTATGTCTTGTTGTTTCCAGCATATTCTAATTTTGAATGTAAGCTTTAATTATAATTTTTTACTGTACAAACTGTTATAAATATTTAGAAGAGAATTAGTAAGGCGTAGTTTTTTAAATAATGTATATTTTATTTTTAAATATTTCTTATAAAATAAATAATTATAATTTTCATCTATTGAATTAGCTGAAAGAAAGTATTATTTTTTTGTAGTTAATGTTTTATTGATAATAAATTGTCGAATTTTAAGTATTGAAATATAAAGGTTGCTGTTTACCATGAATATTAAGTTTGTAAAAAGATCGCAGATCAATTCAAGTAAAAGAAGAGCTTCTAAATTTAAACCTCTAATGGATGCCCTGGACAAATTAGAGCCCGGAGGACAGGCTGTTGAAGTTTCTTATTCGAATGATAAAAGTGTAAACTCTATGAGAACAGCCGTTTATCAATACAATCAAGATAATAATGTGAAAATTAAAAGCGGGAAAGACGCTGCTAATAAAAAAATATATTTCTACAGAGAAAAATAGATCTTTTCTTGTGTATTATTTTAATACAATCATTTACATATCATATAATTTTTCAAAAAGTATCCCCTGGGAAATTGAGAGTCGTATTGGGTGATCTATCTTTCGGGACCTAACGGATGGAGTTGCTAAAGCCACTTGCCACGTATCAGGATTTATAATTGGTAAATCGAGATTGGTAGGAGTTATTTGCCGGGACTGCCCTTCCATATTTGCAAGAAAGACGATCTCTTTTCCTGTGTCTATATCTCTGCGATATCCGTAATAGATTACTGCACCTTCTACCGGTTCCCGGAATTTCAGGAAGTCGGAGGATTGAAAATTTCTATTTAACCATGGATTCTTTAAACGATATTGACGGCTTTGATAATTGAAGTCCGATTTTTTTGAGTCCATGGTTTCAGCCTGCATATCTGCATTACAATATTCATACATATCTGCCATCCAGGCTTGTGCATATTCATTCAGTTTTTCCAGGGTCCACTCTTGGGGATTAAACGGTGGGTTGGTTTGATTGATTAGCTCAACAATGTTTTCGGGATTATAGTCGGTAATCTTTACAAAATTAAGTAGAGATTTTGCAAATCGCCGAAGGTCTTCAAGGTTTCGGAACCCAAGATTTTTGAGTTTTTTGAAAAATCGGGAATTTCGATATTCTACATCTGTAATTTGCCATTCCGTAAAATACGCTTCCTCGGCAGCAATTTTTATGGCAAATTTTGTATCGGTATTTCGAAAAAGCTCCAGGGTGTATTGCCAAGTGCTTGCACAAAATCCATCGGAACACCGGGTAAAAATGCATTCATTAACAACGTGGTAGATGGATTGTTGTAGGCGTTAATCATCACCATCTTCAAAGAGTTGCCAAGCAGAAAATTGACATTTACTGTTTTGGGATCGGCCTGAATTCCCCGGCGCATGGTATCGTGGTTGGCATATCCGCTGATCCATTTTTCGCCATAATCAAAATGTTCTTTAATTCGCCACCATTTCGAAACCCAGTACGTGTAGTCGTAAGGCGTATTGTATGCAAAAATCATGGGCGACCACTGGAAGGGGTGTTTCTGTTTATCAGTGATAACGCGGTACGTACTTGCCAACTCCCAATCAGTTCGTGGCCAGGGCCGTCCATCCTCAAAAATCATCCAGGGTTTATACTCTATTCCTGCAACAGTTTGTTCAACGTTGCTCATCTCCTTTAGAAATTCATCATCAAAGTAGACTTCATCCTCATCGGACACGTAATATTTAAAATCGTGAGCACTGTCCACCCGAATACCATCAAATCCCCAGTTCATTTTACGGCGCTGCATCTCAAGAATCATCGAGCGTAAAAGCGGGTGTTTAAAATCCAGGTTTTGGCCATAAATATTGGGACCCGCAAAGCATTCTTCAGGAAGCAGATCCAGCGCCTGGTTATCGGCATGTCCATATACTACATCCAATACTACCTTAATTGGGCCTGTAGGAAATCTATGGAGTGTTTCAATCAGGTCGAGCAATTCGTGGGGCCTGCCTGTAGAAAGAATAGATGGATTGACCGCCGAACATCCAAACAACACCACATCATACCCCCAGTTTATTACGTTTGGTTTGCGAAGGTG
Organism: Balneolaceae bacterium; assembly: GCA_034521495.1. Classification (NCBI taxonomy): domain Bacteria; kingdom Pseudomonadati; phylum Balneolota; class Balneolia; order Balneolales; family Balneolaceae; species Balneolaceae bacterium. The sequence continues at coordinate 54,448 of JAXHMK010000004.1, read as the reverse complement.
AAGAGTAATCTCGGAGCCATTCTCTCCGGGTGATTGAATAGGATTCCAAAATGAATGTTCTTTGGGATGTTCAATCACCGGATCAACCGGCATCAGTTCCACACCATCAAACCCAATCAGGTTTTTTTCATCGGGGGACAGATCCTCATTGTTTTCTATTGCGGCTGCAATCTGCTGGTACCGTTTGGCAAGCGAGTCAAGAGTGCCGTCCATAGTTGCAGTGCCGGTATGTATTTCAAGAAGGTTTGTGGACGGTTCAACTCTGTTATCTTCAAGAGTGGATAAACTTGTGTTTAGATCTTCGAAATAAGCTTTGTCTTTCCTGTCAGAAAGGACCCGGTTAATATCATACACTTCCGCCGGTGCATGAATTCCGTAAGGCATCGACCAGGCCATGGGGTCGAGAATAACCGTTTCCTCACCATCTTTGTTTTGCAGTACAAATTGGTAAAATGCACCAAACTTTTCCCGGTCTCCGGCAGGCAAATTATCCATCACAACCAGGGAAAATTCATCTACACAAGTTGTTTCAAAGCGGTAATAGGTAACATTACAGTGCTGCTCTGGCTTATCAAAAATCAGATCGACTGATGGAAGATAAAATTCAATAAAAACCTTATCAGCATTCTTAAATTTTGGATGCCATATGAGAAATCTTGTTTCCGATTCATCGACATGAGAGCCCAGATTTTTGGCTATGAAATCGGCATTAGCAGAGGTGATTCCCTTCCTGGTTTTTTGATGAATTCTTAATTTGAATTCCTCGGTTTTCTTTTGGTTGATTGAGATATTCATATCTAAAAAGAATGAGATCTATAGGTAGACGCAATGTAGGATAAAACAGATTTTGGAATAAATGTATAGAAAAATAATAAAGGATCAGAAAACTCTATGAAATATTGTCATTTTTAACTCCGCCCCACTGAAGATAAAGATTTCGCACATCATTTATATGATCATTGATATTTTCGAGTTTCCAGTCAGATGTATCAATAGGCGGATGAATGTGCGCTGTACAACTCCCTGATTTTGTAATTAAAAAATCTTCTTTGCTAAGTTCACGATTTCCCTCAAAGTAAATGGGTACAATAGGATATTGCAGATCCATAGCCATTCGAAAGGGTCCTTTTTTGAACGGCCCGATCACACCCGGGTGTTTTCTCGACCCCTCGGGTGCCAGCAGTACGGTGAGATTATTTTTACGGATTCTCTCAACATTTTTCTTGAGAGTTTCAACGGCTTTCTCAGACTTTTCACGGCGGATAAATACCTGTCCGGTCAGATGTCCGAGAATAAAAAAGATAGGGTTGTACTGCAATTGCCATTTCGCCACAAAACGAACACGAGGAAGTCCTAACGCCAGGATTGTTAAAATATCAAGTGTGGAGCTGTGATTTATAATATAGACGGCCGGTGCGGGAATTGTATCTGTATGTTTTTTAATTTTAAAATTGATACCGGCAACCTTTAAAACAGGATTTGCAATAGCAGGTGCAATCTTCTCAACTACAAAATTTGTCATCTTACCGAATGACAGGATTAAAAGAATCAAAATAATGGGAGTGCATACAATCAACAGAATAAAAAAGAGCAGAATAGATAAGATGCTCCGTAAATATTCAGTCCAGGTAAAATTTTGTTTGGCAGACATGATATATACCTAAAAATTTCGGGGCGGTTTAATATAGAACTATTGACGGAAAAGAAAATAGTGACTCTTTACCTGAAAGCGTCTTCGAAGTGTGATATTTCAGGGTCCTGCCCCTTTTTTGGACAATAGCAATCACATCAAACCGAACCAATGCCGTTTCCATTTTTCGTTCATAGACCCATGCATCGGCAGCCTTTTTAATATTCTGTTCTTTTTCCGGTGTTACATGGTCCTCCGGCCTTCCAAAATAGGTGCCGCTTCGAAATTTCACCTCAATAAAAACAATGAAATGGCCATCAGTTGCTACAATATCCACCTCGGCTTTTTCAAAAAAGTAGTTCCGGTCAATAATCAGCCAGCCTTTCGATTCCAGATATTCTGCGGCCAGATCCTCCCCTTTATCCCCGATTTTTCGGTGGTTTTTACTCATTACTTTCTTCCTGAGCCGGCTTATTACCTTTCAGTGATTGATGAGCTTCTGCCAGTTTTACCAGGTGCTTTAAAAAAGTAAGATTCTTCTTATTGATGTAGGGTAGCAGTGCTTTTGTGAATCGATCGAACATCTCCAGGAATTCAACAAAATTTTCGAGCCTCTCCTTAAATTCTGCTTCGCGAGGTTCTTCGGTACTGTCCTCTTCAAACATCTCAAGAGTTTCGGTAAGACTTTGCTGAATAGGTTCAATCTCCCGCTGATGGCGCTCGCGGATCAAAATGGCAACAATGTTCCAGACATCTTTTTCAGCCGTATAAAAATCACGCCGTTCACCTTTAAAGTGAACTTTTTGTATCAATTGCCAGTGCAACAGGCTGCGAAGATTCATGTTGGCATTTCCCCGGCTGATGCTCAACTGCTTCATGATAGCATCCGTATCGAACGGCTCATTCTCCGCATAAAGCAGTGCATGAATTTGAGCCATTGTTTTGTTGATTCCCCAGGCAGATGCCATCTCTCCCCAAAGTAGTACAAACTGATCAATAGCCTGCTGGTGAGATTCAGATTTCGGGGAATCGGTTTCCTGCACGGCTACTCCTTGGAATCTTTATTGTCTTTTTTGGAGGTAGTATCCGTTGAACTACTCTTTTCTGAAGTTTCAGATTTTGGTGGAGATGATCCGTTATTTTTATGAGATCCGTTTTTATTCTTGTAGTCGGTTACGTACCAGCCTGTGCCTTTGTACACAACACCACCACCGCCGGAGATGATCCGTTTTACAGGCTGACCGGTTGTAGGACAGGTTTTAAGCGGATCATCGTTTATACTTTGTGTGATTTCAAATGTAGATCCGTCTTCTCGTTTGTATTCGTATGTTGGCATAAATCAAGTATCTTGTTATAAAATTACATTGCTATATAAGCATAAAATGTGCCAAAATTGATGAAAAGATCATCATGGCAGTTTTTTATAAAGCCTACAAAGATAGCAACGTTAGGACAAAGAGGACAGTCCATCGCTAATTCTTACCATCGCTTCCTCGAGGTCATCCAAGGATGCAGCATAGCTCAGGCGTATTCCGCCCGGTTCCCCGAAAGCATCTCCCGGAACGGTTGCGACCCCGAACTCTTCCAACAGGTAGATAGACAGGTCGGTTGTGTTTTCTATCTTATCCCCGTCAGGAGTAGATCTGCCTAAAAAGCTGTGAACATCCGGGAATACGTAAAAAGCACCGGAGGGAGTAAAACACTCTATCCCCTCAATTGCCCGAAGAGCTTTTACTATATAATCTCTTCGTTCTTTGAACGCTTTTTTCATCTCCTGAATTGGCTTCATAGTTCCGGTGTAGGCGGCCAGTCCGGCTTTTTGCGAGATGGATGAAGGAGCAGATGTTTCCTGGCTCTGAATTTTTGCCACGGCATCGGCTATTGGTTTTGGACCGGCCATGTAGCCAAGACGCCAGCCGGTCATCGCAAATCCTTTGGAAAATCCGTTAATCACAATGGTTCGGTCTTTCAGACGGGGTGCAGCATTCAATATGCTCACATGGTCGCCCTCAAAAACGATATACTCATAAATCTCATCCGAGAGAATTAGTACATCCGGGTAATCATCAAGCACTGCAGCCAACTCTTTCAATTCACTTTTTGTATAGCATGCTCCTGTTGGATTCGAAGGCGAGCACAAGATAATTGCTTTTGTTTTATCTGAGATCACCTCTTCAAGCTGCCCCGGAGTGAGTTTGTAGTTGTTTGAAAAGAGCGTGTTTACCACAACGGGTGTTCCCTGTGCCAGTTTTACCATTTCAGGGTACGAAACCCAATATGGAGCCGGTATGATCACTTCATCCCCCTCATCAATGGTAGCCAGCAGTGTAAACCCTACGGATTGCTTAGCTCCGTTTGAGAGTACAATCTGATTCGGTGGAATTTCAATGTTGTTGTCGCGTTTTAGTTTATTGCTTACCGCTTCCCGTAGTTCCGGCATCCCGGTGTTCATGGTATAGCCGTGGAAGCCTTCTGTGATGGCGTCAATCGCTGCATTGCAGATGTGTGCAGGGGTTTTAAAGTCCGGTTCACCGGCACTTAATGAGATGATAGACTTCCCTTCCCGGGCCAGTTCTTTTGCCCTGCCCGAGACTTTCATGGTTTGTGACGGAGATACGTTTTGAGCTCTTTTTGAGATCATAATTTTGTTTTGAAATTTTTCCAGATGTTACCAACCTGAAAGTTACCAAAAGGATTTACGGAATTCACCATTTTCTATTATTGGTATCCACAACGTTTTAGATAACTGGAAATAATGTTGATTATGACCAATAAGAGCAATGTTTTCGATATACCGGTACCCACATCTATTGCCCCGTCCTTCAGTGCGTGTTGCACAACTCAACCAAGTCTAAGCAAAGGAGCTGATAATATCTTATAATCTGGACATATACGAGGCGTTTTTATTCGAATTAAATCAAATAATAACAATTGTTTAGTGGTTTAAATGTACCTTTTTTTGTACCTTCTTATATGCAAGGAATAAAACCACGTACCTCGAAACTTTTCTACCAATTTAGCCTGGAAGACCACGTCAGTGCCGATCATCCACTGCGGCGAATTGATCACGTGCTTGATCTACGGTTTCTCTACAAACAAACCCGCCCGTACTATGGATCGGAGGGGCAAAAAAGTATTGATCCGGTGGTATTTTTTAAGATCTGCCTGGTGGGCTATTTCAATAATATAACCAGTGATCGAGCTTTGATTCGATTTTGCAACGATAGCTTGTCAGCCCGATGGTATATTGGATATGACATCGATCAGACTCTGCCTGTTCATAGCACGCTTTCGCGTACCCGGGCCCTGTTTGGTGAGGATATCTACGCGAAAGTGTTTAGCGAAATCCTGGGGTTATGTGTGCAGGCGGGCCTTGTGCAGGGAGAACGCCAAGTGGTAGACAGTGCCTTGGTCAAGGCCAATGCCCATATTGGATCAATGCAACGCAAGCAGATCCTGGAAGATGCCAGCCACTACTGCCGGCAAGTGATCCAGGAAAATAAGGACGATGAGCCGCCATCCCGGCAGGCTGCGCCACCCCTGGGCCAGCGTTAGAACCGGTGGCGATTCCGCCCAAAACGAAGGATTCTAAAGATAAAACACCCGTTAAAAATGACACCCACCAGTGCAGCAGCGACCCGGATGCTCGCATGGCCTTTAAGCCGAATAAACCAAAAGATATGTACTACCACGGACAGGTGTGCGTGGATAGTCAGCATGGGGTGGTTACCGCCGCCATGGGCGATTATGGGGATCGAAACGATCAATATAGCTTTCCGGAATTGTTAGCAAAAGCTCGTGAAAACCTGGCGGAATATGGCTTATCGATCAACGAAGTTCTGGCCGATACCGGCTACACGACGGGCAAAAATATTAAGTGGTGTGAGCAGGCCGGTATGACCGCCTACATGCCCAACACTTCGAACTACACGCCGGAGCGCCCGGATTTACATATAATGAGCAGGAGGACCACTACGAATGTAGCCAGGGAGAGTATCTTACGTACCGATCAACCACGACCAATGGAAAACGCAAAAAGCGAATCTACAGAACTTTCACCAAGCAGTGTAAAAACTGTCCAATAAAGCAGCAGTGTATTACCAGCAAAAGCCCATTTAAACAATTGGCGCATTCGCCTGGCAAGCCGTGGTATGATCTGATGGCCAAGCGATTAAGCAGCAGCTATGGAAAATGGCTGCTACGCAAACGAAAAGCCATTGTTGAGCCGGCTCTTGGAACTCTGCTCCACCATAACGGGATGAAGAAGGTCTATGCCCGAGGTATCCAGGCGGCCAATAAACATGTGATGATGGCCAGTATGTCCATGAATTTAAAGAAATGGCTCAAACATAGCTCCACGTTCCCAAAAGTAAAGGCCCACAGAGCCATTATCACACCTTGGGGTACGAATGGTTTAGATGTTGAACAGATCTATTCGTTTTTAAAGACTATTTTAGCTCAATTCGTCCAAAAACTCGTTTCACAATCAATATATCTTCCAAATCCTCTATTTTCCAATCTACGGTTGTGCAACACGCACTAAAGACCGGGGCAATAGATTGAATATTATTTATCGTTTAGGACGCTATTGATTTTCTAACATGAATTTTATCGAGTTTAGCAAGTGTGTTACTCCATTTTCTAAACCACAAGTGAATTTTGATCTATGGAAAAAGGGATGAAAACATGATTGTCTGATATCAAACAAGCAATTGATGAGATTCAACACTTTCTGCCCTAAAAACGGAATTCAAAAAATTTTTCCTGTTTCACTGCTGGGCTGTGAAACAGAATGCAGATGGTGCTCTGCTCCACCCTATATTGGCTTTAAACGGGCAGCAGAGCAGCCCAGACTACCATCTCGGAGCAGAGCACTGAGACGAGAGTAAGTTGCAGTTCGTTTTGTATTAAAAAATGAGGTAAATCCTCATCAGCTTTTGATTTGACGAACTGTAAACTCTTATCTCAATAACTTATCTAAACTTCTCTTTCAACGCCTCTGCCACATGATCGGGCACAAAGCTGCTTAAATCGCCATTCCATTCGGCAACCTCTTTAACAATGGTAGCAGAGATAAAGGTAAGTTGTTCGTCCGGCATCAAAAATATTGTATCAATTTCGGGAGCCAGGCGGCGGTTTGTGAGAGCCATTCGGAATTCGTATTCAAAATCAGAGATTTGGCGAACGCCCCTCAGCAGTACATTTACATTTTTCTTTCGGGCAAAATCAATCAGAAGGCCTGTAAATTGTTCCACTTCAACATTTTTGCCCCACTCTTTCTCTTTTACTGCTTCGCGTATCAACTCTACTCTTTCTTCCCCGGTAAATACAGCCTTTTTCTTATTGTTCACAGCTACAGTTACAATTACCTTTTCAAACATTTTAACGGCACGTTCAAGAATATCAAGATGACCGTTTGTAAGCGGATCAAAAGAACCGGGATAGATGGCTGTGTGATTCATTGGTTTGTTAGCTGAAGATTAAAGAAGATCAATCCTAAAATAGTAGTGGAGTTACCCCATTTTTATGATCTAAACTTATTATATGTTCAATGTCCTTTTGTCTTGATACAAAAGAACGAAAAAATCAAGGCTGTGAATAGTTGACGGCGGACACGAGTTCACCGTGGAATCCTTTCAATGGTCCATCTCGCTTATAGCCCTTACATTCCATTTCTCGCCGGTATGAAAGGATTCTTCTCACGGTTCAATCGTTGTCCTTTTTTCCGCCAACTATTCAAGGCCACCCTACACCCATTTTTTCAGTTTCCATTCATAAAACTATATAAAGTATTGATAATATTTAATATATAGACTATGGAATGTAAATTTACGGGTAACTTTTCTAAAATAGTAATCTTAACGACATTATTTTGTTGTATTTCTGCTTATTCAAAATGCTTTCATTACAAAATGGATAATGTCGGTAAACAACCGGAACTTTAACAGGATTTCACTGCGGACAAACTCTCTCAGGTTCTCAGTTTGCGCAAAACAGATACTTGGCTGAAGCCAATGGTAATAAATGGTTTTTTCTTCAAAGCCCTATACCATTTACAACCAGCAACGATCAAAAATTTTCATCATCTAATTTAAAAATTGCGATAACAGTTCTGCCGTACGCTTTGGAGAAGACACAGTGTTCATGCGGTTCAAAATCGTTGTCTTTACTATGCTCCAGGATGAACCAGCCATCCTCATTCAGCCACTCGCCTGTTAACACAGTTTCAACCAATCCCGGAAAGTCGTAATAGTCGTAGGGCGGATCGGCAAAGATGAAATCAAATCCACCGGGATTAGTTTCGAGGAAGTTCTCAACATCCATTGTGAATGTTCTGATCTGATCTTCAATATTGAATTGCCGTCCTGTTTTTTCAATATGTTTGATATGATCGGCTTCTGCATCTACAAAAAGGCATGATTCTGCTCCGCGAGAGATCGCTTCAAGCCCAAGGCTTCCTGAACCGGCAAACAGATCTAAAACCCGGGTTCCGTCAAAGTAGGTTCGGGCATCAATCACAGAGAACAAGGCTTCTTTTGCGCGGTCGGAGGTGGGACGCAGCAGGCCGGTTTTAGGAACCGGAATATTTCTGCCTTTTAATTTACCCGTTATAATTCTCATTGAGTTCTGTTTTTTCCAAATCCATATTTAAACTCATCAGTATTGCAGGAAAAGCTCCTTCGAGGCGGAAACCATATGTTTTTTCATTCGCATCCACATTCATATGGTCAAGTGTATTCATTGTAACGATATCGCCGTGATGATACCAGTACGACTGTAATCTGTCAGTTACTTGATTGCTGAAATAACCGTGTACATACGTTTTATCATGAATACCACTCATCCATGACAGGTTACCCTGGTAAAGATTCCATAAATATGGGAGATCGCCAAAATCATCGTATTCAATACAGGTGCAAGCCCGCAGTTTGCCAAGAATGAAAGAGGTAACGGAGATGTAATTTTTTTGGCAGTGAACCATCAGGAATGATTCGCTGCTGTTTGTGTGGAGCTGCCAGTCCATGGCAATTTCAAAATCTGAGGCGATATCTACTGTTCCAAAAGATTCAAGCAGATAGTTAAACCCCCGAAGAGTCTGGGTATCTCTGAGCAGGAGCAGACGATAATCCTGGTTACTTATTGTGTGCCAGATCGTTTGTATGTTTTGCCGACCGATACCCTGCATTAAAAGCTGGATATGAGCTTCTCGTTCGGATGCATCTTCATAAACCGCCCGGGGAACGATAGTTCGACACTCTTCAGTGGCCGGAGCCAGAATCTTTGCTGTATTACAGTTAAACTCTGTTTTTAATTCTTCAAGAGAATTTTTGAGTGCCGGAAAACCGGAAGAGTTGCCCGTAATGATCGTTTCTTCAATGTTAAAACTAAAATCGATACTGCCAATACGGGCAAGATGAGCGTCTTGTCCCGGAGTGTTTACAGAGTAGAAAAGGTGGTTTTCTGTATAACATACACCAAGACAAGAACTGCCGTGTGTCATGTTAGTTCCAGTTTGGTGCGTTTAAAAGCGTGGTTCGTTCCAGGCTTCCAATTGCATCCTCAGAGTTCGGATTCTCTAACAAATAAATTTCTGGCCTGAGAGTATCGTTTAATTCATATTCAAAACGAACATGCGGCGGCCGCGGAGAATAAATAATTGAATCAGGGTTATAGGTAGACGGTTCCATAAATGTGAACAACGAATCTCCCCGGGCCTGCATAAGTGAATCAGTTTTTAAAAACTGTACCAAGCTGTCTAAACCGCTGTCGGAAGGAGGAAAGTTGCCCTTTCGGTTATTGTATTGAACAAGTGCATCTCGAACTCTCTCCATGCGGTGCCGTTCACGCTCAACCATTTGTTCTTCCTCAATTACTGCCTGGTATGGCTCAACAATAGATCGATATAAAAACCAAGATAGGACTATAATAAGAACAGCTAATACAATGGTTATAATGTTGTTTCGAGTTTTTAAATCCATGTGAAAAAAATGTGTTGGTTTGCGATAACATAAATGATTGATAGAAAAAGCAAAATAAATGCAGACAGTATGATATGCAACTTTCTAATCGACTGAGCGCAAAAGTTTACAATCAGTTTGCCTGATGTTCCTCTATTGGTAAAAGTAATGATAAAATTTCAATGAAGTAGCTGCGAAGTCCCCGTTTTTGAAATTTTTTATAATTATCCAGATTTAACTCTTGCCTGTCTAAAATTTTAAGCTCGAACTGCCCGCCAAAAAGTTGGTTTACTTCCTCAATTGACACACTGAATGGTGGTCCGTTCATTTCATCTTGTCTGTATTCAAATTGATGCATGAGAATTCGAGTATTTTGGTTGCAAAGTTCAATAATTTTATAAGCATATTGTTTTCGCTTATCCGGAGGGAGCGCAATGAGTGCAGCTTTATCGTACACCAGATCAATGGATGGAAGTTTATGCCTGGGCAGTTTGAAAAAATCACCGTTCCAGATCTCAATATTACTGGAGCGATAAATTGTGAAGTCCGCAAATGTTGTTTGTTCTGCATCTAAGGAGTTCTCTTTGAAGAACTGTTCCACAGCAATTTTGGATATTTCTGCACCAATAACCCGGCGGCAATGTTCAGATAACCAAAGCAGATCTTTACTTTTTCCACAAAGTGGAACCAGGACTGTGGCATTGTCCTTTAATCCGATAGATTTCCAGTGCTTTTCCAATCCCGGGTAACCATTTTCCATATGGAAACCGATCTTCCCTTTCCTCCATTTGCTCCGCCAATAACTCAATTCCATGAAAGTGAGTTTTAATCCAAATTTTGCGACCTTTGTGATGTCAAACCACATAATATAAAAAAGGTGAACGATGGAATTCGCATTTCAATGGGAAATTGTAGGAAAAGTTGCTTTTTCAATTTTTTTGGGCGGCTTAATAGGACTTGAACGAGAATGGGCTGCAAAACCCGCCGGTTTTCGAACGCATATGTTAATTGCCGGTGCATCTACTCTTTTTGTTATTCTTGGAAATGTGATGATTGATCAGTTTTCCCAAACAACAATTCCTGAAACACTTCAAACGGACCCAATCCGAATTATGGAAGCGATTATTACAGGAATCAGTTTTTTAGGCGCAGGAACAATTGTTTTTAAGAATAAAATTGACACTGTTGAGGGATTGACCACAGCAGCATCGATTCTGTTTGTTGCGGGTATTGGAATGGCCGTGGGTTTAAAGCTATATATGCTTTCTTTTATTCTTACTCTGATGGTTATCATGATTTTGCTGGTCCTTGGGTTTGTTCAAAACCGTATTGAAGGATATAACCCCCGGTCAAGTCAAGAGCAAAATCAATCGTAAAAAAGGTATCGGTTGAACCGCAAGATACTCCGTCTCGCCATTCCGAATATTATTAGCAACCTGTCGGTTCCGCTTTTGGGAGCGGTAGATACGGCATTGGTAGGGCATCTGGAAGAGGTCTATTACCTTGGAGCCCTGGCCGTGGGCAGTGTAATTTTCAATTTTATTTTCTGGGGTTTTGGCTTTTTAAGGATGGGCACTACGGGCCTCACCGCACAGGAATATGGCCGGAGAGATCGCATTAACATGATGATGATTCTTGCCAGAGTACAGTTTTTAGCCCTGATGATCGGGCTGGCAATTCTATTGCTTCAGTCACCCATTGCAACATTAAGCCTCTGGTTAATTGATAGTACGCAGGAGGTGGCCGAATACACACGGGTGTATTACGATATTCGAATATTAACCGCACCGGGAGTTCTGGCCCTTTATGGAATCAACGGGTGGTTTTTGGGTATGCAAAATGCGAAATATCCCATGATCATCACTATTGTGCTCAATCTGCTGAATATTGCATTCAATGTTTGGTTCATTTACGGATTTGGCATGCATGTGGATGGTGTTGCATGGGGAACGCTCGTTTCAACCTATCTCGCAGTTTTGCTTGCCCTGTATTTATTTCTGCAGAAATACAGGAGATACCTTTCACACTATAAGCAAGAGTTGCTGCTGAATTTAACAGAGCTTAAAAAATACTTTTCAGTCAACCGTGATATTTTTATCCGAACACTCTGTCTCATTTTTACCTTCTCGTTTTTTACGGCCGTTTCCGCCCAACAGGGGGATCTGATTCTTGCTGCAAATACTATATTGCTTCAACTTTGGTTTATTGTTTCTTACGGAATTGATGGATTTGCATACGCCGCCGAAAGTTTGGTGGGACGATTTAAGGGAAGCCTTGAGCAAGATAAACTTGCCAGAGCCGTATGGTACAATATAGGTTGGGGGCTATTTCTCGGGGTGATGGGTACACTGACCTACGCCCTGTTTGGGAATCAGATACTATACATTTTTACAGATAAGACAGAGGTAATAACTGTTGCTAAATCCGTTCTGTTCTGGACGATAATGGCACCGGTTGTTTCGAGTTTCTGTTACATTTTAGATGGTGTTTATATTGGGGCAACAGAAACCAAACCGATGCGTAACACGATGATTATTTCAACTTTTCTGGTGTTTTTGCCCGCTTATTATGCGGCTACCTACCTGTTTGGAAAGCATGGATTGTGGCTGGCATTGGTACTTTTTATGATAACAAGGGGAGCGGCATTAGGGGTATACCTTCCAAAAACTGTATTAGAAAGATAAGTTCACATAAATTTTTCTTTTCTAATATGGAATTAAATGGTAAAATCATTTAAAACATGGTTATCAATGGGTGGGGGAATGACTTCAAAATCTAAAAAAGTACTACTGATGCGGCACGCAAAATCATCCTGGGATAACCCGGGACTCAGAGATTATGACCGGCCGCTCAATAAACGAGGGTTACGGGATGCACCCCGAATGGGACGTTATCTAAAGCAGTTGCAGCTTATTCCTAACCAGATCTTCAGCTCACCGGCGGAGCGGGCAAAATCTACTATTCTTCAGGTCATTCAGGAACTGGATCTGTCTGTCAGCCAAATTACATGGGATGAAAACCTCTATTTCAATGGCGCCAAATCGTACCTGGACCTCATTAAAACTGCAGATGATAGTTCGGATCTTGTGATGACGATCGGGCATAATCCTATGACACAGGATGCCATTTCTGCGTTATCAGCTCATACCTCAACAAAGGCCATTAAAACCGCAACTATCGCCTGTTTTGAATTTCCAGCGGAATCCTGGCAAACTATTCAGCCCGGCCCTGATGCTCTCAAATGGATCGTTGGTCCGAAGGATTTAAAGTAGTTGCATAAGGCCTGAGTCTGTCTGAACAGGATGTAAAATAAGCTAATGAACTTAATTAATAGGGTCATACCGGACCCCGATCCGGTATCCCCAGCCATTATTTACGGTAGGAGATTCTGAATCAAGTTCAGGCATCCTGTTCAGACAGACTCAGGTTTGCGGAAGATTTTCCAAATATTTTAATTGTATATCTCTCCCCAAAAAATTTTTATATTCAACCACACAACCCAAAAGAGAATAAATCCATGATCTACAAGCAAAAATTCTATTACCTGACAAAAACCCCGCTGAGTGCAGAAGGCCCCGAAGATGTTGAAATTATTGACCGGGCAGATGACAGCAGCCAGTTTCCCAACCTATTCAAAGAGTATGAAGAGCTTCGCTCACATGCGTTTAACGAAGATAATCTGTACAGCATCGTACGGGCAGATGATATTTACGACCTGGTACGTACAGGCACAGTAGAAGAGGCAAAAGAGTTAGCGTTTGATGATGCTGAATCTGATATCGTTACAAATTTACAGCATCGCGTGGCCCAAAAGAACGACAAAGATGCTGCTGCTATTCTTAAAGAAGTTCACCAGATAGAGAATTGATATAATAGTAGTACGTGTTTAGCGGCCTTCAGCGTAGCTCGGAGCTTATCTCCTAATCTCCCAAAACGATAAGATCAGCATAGAGATGAATTGCCTTTGGTTCAGAACGCTGACAGATCCGGTTGGTGCTGTCAGGTTCTTTGATTCGACCCGCTAAACAGAGATATACAGATTGTATCAATCTGGCTACACGAATATTTCAATTTCCCTCATATCTTGTAGTAAGAACCGTGATATCGTCGGATTGAGGTGCGGTGTCGGCAAACTTCATTACTTCAAGAAAAAGGCCTTTTACAAGTGGATTCAATTTTTTGTCGGCTGATTTATTGAGGTATTTGATGACCCGTTCTTCATCAAAAAAACCGCCGCTGTCGTTTTCCGCTTCTGTAACTCCATCCGTAAATGTTACGATGGAATCACCCGGTTCTAACTGAATGGTTGACATATCGTACTCGGCATTTTCAAATTTTCCAAGAAGCAATCCGCCAACATCACTCATCTCTTTTACTTCTCCATCTTTCGAAACAAGGTAGGGTAAATTATGGCCTCCGTTGCAGTAGCTGAGCTCACCTTTTTCCAGGTCTATTATGCCATAAAATACTGTTACAAAAGTGGTGATATCACTTTCGGGAATCAGCATATTGTTGACTTTACTGATACATTCGGCGGGATCGGTCACTTCAGATCCTATCGCTTTGAGCATGGTTCGGCACACAGCCATGTAGATGGAGGCAGGCATTCCCTTACCCGAAACATCTCCAATGAAAAACACAAATTTGTCATCACCTATTTTAAAAAAGTCATAAAAATCACCGCCTACATGTTTGGCAGCAATCATGTGGGCATACACATCGAAACGTTTGTCATCATCATAAACCGGGAAATCCTGTTTTAAGATTTTTTGCTGAATACGGGCAGCCATATCGAGGTCGTAATTCAGAGAGCTTAGCTGCTCTTCCATCTCCTTTGCGTTTTTGATGCGAGAGATCTCTTTCAGCGTTTTTTCAATAGTTGTTTCCAGGTCGTTGAAGTCGATTGGCTTGGTTACAAAATCATAGGCTCCGCGATTCATTGCCGTTCGGATATTCTCCATATCGCCATAGGCGGATACCATGATCGCTTTCAGATCATTTCGCTGCAGGTCCTGTAACTCGTTTAGGAGTGTCAGTCCGTCCATCTTTGGCATATTGATGTCACTCAGTATCAAAGAGATCTCACTGTTATCAGAAATTGTATCCAGTGCCTCTCTGCCATTTTCCGCAAACATAAATTCGTACTCTTTAGATCGGACTTTATGTCTGAATTTTTGCATCATCAGCATTTGAAGATCCGGTTCATCGTCGACTACCAGAATTTTTTGGCCAGAATTATTCATGTTATTTACCCTTTATCTTTATTCAGCATATTATAGATTTCAGACCGTAAGGACTCAAAATCAATTGGTTTCGTAAAAAACTCTTTCGCTCCTGATTTAATTGCTTTGTTGTAATTCTCATCGTCTCCGTAAGCCGATATCATGCTTACGTTAATTTCAGGATGTTCTGCTTTGATGGTTTCAAGTAGTTCAATTCCGGTCATACCGGGCATGTTGATATCGGAAAAGACATAGACAACATCTGGCGGGTTTGTACTGTTCAAGATGGACAAAGCTTCTTGCCCTGAAAAGGCAAACACCAGTTCGAGTTCGCCTTTGCGAATCTCTTTCCGAAACTTTTGCCGGAATAACATCTCTACATCTTTTTCATCATCAACAACTAAAAATTTCATATCTATGAATGATTTTTTTGATAGGGAATCGTTATTAAAAATCGTGTAAACCTATCCGGTTCTGTTTCAATATCAATCTGTCCCCCATGCCCTTTTACGATATCATTTGTGATGGAAAGTCCCAGGCCGGTCCCTTCTTTTCCTTTTTTCGTTGTAAAAAACGGTTGTAAAATTTTATCCTTTAATTTAGGCGGAATACCGGGTCCGTTATCCTCGATGGTAATTTTCAGATATTTATCGTTGTGTTCTGTAACTACTTTTAATTGCGGGAGATATTTATCATCGTTGTATTCAGCTTTTTGAAGTTTCTCACGCATTGCATCGAATGCATTGTTGCAAAGATTTAAAATAACCCGGCTGAAGTCTTCGGCAATTAACGGAATTTCCTGTGTATTTTCATCTAAGTTGAGATCAATATCTACGTTAATTGGATGTTTACTTGCACGCATTCCGTGAAATGCAAGATTAACATACTCTTTGATTAAAGCATTCATATCCGTGGGTTCAACTTTACCATTACCACCTCTTGAATGCTGAAGCATCGATTTTACAATTCCATCTGCACGGCTGCCGTGTTCGTGAATTTTCTTAAGGTTTCCCTCAATATCCTTTATGATATCAAGTGCAAAATTATCATCGGGAATAGTCAGTTTTTCAAGTTCCTCCCGGGCCTCTTCAATCAACTCAACGCTGAGATCAGAAAAGTTATTTACAAAGTTAAGGGGATTCTTGATCTCATGAGCAATGCCAGCGGTAAGCTGTCCCAGTGATGCCAGTTTTTCCTGTTGAACCAGTTGCTCCTGAGCGGCTTTCAGATCGTTCAGGGCTGATCGTAATTTTTCGTACGATTCGGCATTTTGCATTGCCACACCCACATTGGCTGCAATGGTGGTGAGAAGCCTCTGATCATTTTCGGAGAACCGGTTGGATTGCTCTTTACTTTGAACACTGATCACTCCAATAGATTTTTCTCCAGCTTTAATTGGAACCCCCAAATACGATTCTACCATCTCTCCTTTTTTCTCAGCTTTTATTTCATCATACGCTTTATCCAGGTTTTGATTGATAAGCAGGGGTTCCTGGTTCAGGATAATTTTTTCAGTGATGCCGTTACCAAATGGCCTGGATTCGGATTCGTCCCCATAGTAATAAGGGAAATGGAGCATGTTCGATTTACGATCGTATGTAGCCAGGTAAACAATATCTGCCTTAAATGTTTCGCGCATCTGGTCTCCAACAAAACTGATAAGGGCATCAAGCTCTAACTGCGATACCATAGCCCGGCTAATATTATTAACTGTTTGAAGCTCGGCGGCCCTCTGTTCAGTTTCATCCAATAGCCGTACCGTTTCATTGAAGAGTCGCGCATTCTCAATAGCCACACTCATACTGTTCGTAAGCGTAGTAATTAACTGAAGATCACTTTCCGTAAAAGCATTTTCCTCTTCAACATTTTGCAGACTTACAGATCCCACAACCGTATCTCCTACAATCATAGGAACAAAAATAGCTGATTTCGGAGCTAATCCTTTGGTGATCGCATTTCCGTCATATTCCATCGCTATCTCCTCATAATTTTCATTTATGAGAAGATATTCTTTCTTTTCAATCAATATTTTATTAGCCCAGATAAACGGCCGGGGTTCAACATCAATCGTTTCGCCTCTTTCGATGGCGTATTGCCAATATTCCAATTTTTTGTCATGATCAAAGGTTCGAATAATCATTGTCTGTGTGTTTAAAACATCACAAATCTTTTCTCCAACCAATTTGTAAATGGCCGCCATATCCATTTCGCGTACCAGTCCGTCCTGCACACTATTGATGACTGCCAGTTCTGCATTTCGCTGTTCTGTTTCGGCGAGAAGTCGAGTGGTTTCATTGAAGAGCCGTGCGTTTTCAATGGCCACGCTCATACTGTTGATCAGGGTGCTGAGCAGTCGCACATCCGATTCATTGAATGCGTGTTCACGATCCAGGTTCTGCAGGCTGACATAGCCCAAAACCTCTTTTCCGACCGACATGGGCACATAGAGGGCGGATTGAGCCATCCTTGTACCTGGTACAGGCTTAAAGGGTTTCCCGTTAATTTCGGACATCGTTTCTGATGCCTTTTCATTGAACAGCAGTTTTTGCCGTTCCTGAATCAATTTGGCTCTGACGTTGTCGTAGGGCCTGCCGGGCGGATGGACACGTTTGCCGTCCTCATAGATATACTGAAAATGCTCGGTTTTGTCGGTGTGATCGAAGGTAACGATTCCCGTAACCTGCGCGTCAAAAAGATTCCGGATCCGGTCACCGACCAGGTCATAAATTCCCTGCATGTCCATCTCGGCAACAAGCCCCTGCTGAACACTGTTGATTACCGCCAGTTCTGCATTTCGCTGTTCCGTCTCGTTGAATAGACGGGCATTTTCAAGGGCTACACTCATACTGTTAGCGAGAGTACTTAGAAGGCGAACATCAGATTCTGGAAAAGCGTGCTCTCGATCTAAATTTTGTAGACTCACATATCCTCGGACAGAATCACCAATCACTAAGGGCACAAACAGTACAGATTTTGGAAGGTCGGTTCCCGGTACAGCCTCAGGTTTGATACCTAAAATTTCTTCCGCCCGATCCGGAAAATTCTCGTTGATCAAAATCATCTCTTTTGTTTCAATCAACTGTTTTCTAAACCTGTCGAGCGGCCGGGGATCCGGGTAGATTCTGTCCCCGTCTTCATATTGGTACTGGAAGTGCTCTCGTTCATTATCATGATCGAAGGTGCAGATCATTGTAACCTGGGCATCGAAAAGTTCACGAATTCGATCACCAACCAAATCATAGATACTTTGCAAGTCCATCTCTGCAACCAAGCCTTCCTGAACACTGTTAATGACCGCAAGCTCGGCATTTCGTTGCTCAGTCTCGTTAAACAGTCGTGCATTTTCCAGCGCCATGCTGATACTGTTGGCCATGGTGCTTAACAGGCGGACATCGGAATCGCTAAAGGCATGCTCACGATCTACATTTTGCAGGCTGATATATCCAAAGACAGTGTCACCGGCGGCCATGGGTACATAAAGGGCAGATTTTGTTAATTTTGTGCCGGGAGCTACCGTTGGCTCTTCCCCTGTTATCTCTCTCCAGGCATCATCGGCATTTTCATTTATAAGGATGAGTTCGCTTGTTTCTATCAGTTTTTGCCGAAGTGTGTCAATGGGCCTTGGATCTAATTCATGGCGTTTTCCATCTTCAAAAGCATAGTGAAATATTTCAGTATTATTTTCATAATTAAATGTAGAAACAACAGCTACCTGAGCATCAAATAGATCTCGGACTTTTTCACCCACCAAATCATATATCTCCTGCATCTCCTTTTTGGCAAGAATACCCTGTTGTACACTGTTAATAACAGCGATTTCCGCTTCCCGCTGTTCAAGCTTTTTTGATAAATTCTTACTTCCTGTCATAAATGTCTGCTACATTATGATTGATTAAGAGTCGCAGTCATGATGGTTCCTTTTTTTGAATGAATCTTCAAGACGCCTCTGTGAGTCTTGATAATATCACTGGTGATCGAAAATCCCAAACCCGTTCCTTCAATTCATTTTTTTTGTAATAATAACTGCATGATTTTGCTGTTGACCTCATTCGGGATTCCGGTTCCGTTATTTTCTCCATTTAAAGTGTAAAGGATCTTTCCGGACAGCAATATTGAAGACGGAAAATTCTGAACCTTTACCAGGGGAATGACAATCGTTAAAAAGAGCTCTTTCAGATAAAGAAGGCTTCGTAATGCAGGCGTGATTCTGATGGTATGTTTGGGAAATATTTAAGCATACCATTATAGACTAATCTTCGCTTGCCGCAGTGTAATCACCGAACGAAACGTGAGCGGGTTTGTATGATAGCCCCAAATCTTGTTCGGCTTTTTTGCCGCTGTACACAAACCGGGGCTTTTCAACGACCGGTTCATTATTCAGCATTCGTGAGATGTCCGACACTTTCCAGCTCTCGTTGCTCAGGTAGTACTGTTTTCCATGCAGGCCGTCTGTCGTTGCTGCCCTGTAAATTCCCTCAGCCACATCGCGCACATCCACAATGGCAAATTCCATATCATGATCATATAGCATTTGTACAAAAGGATTGGGTGCGATCTTATGCTTGAACAAGTACTGAAGTCCCATGGACGTTGAATCATCCCGCTCGGAGAGGGCAGGGCCCATCACGCCAACCGGGTAGACACTTACAATCTGTTTATCAGATTCAGGATAATCTTTGATAAACGCCTGTACCACCTGATCGGCATAATATTTGGCCTGTGCGTATGGATGTCCTTCTTCGTTAAGGTGAGGCTCATCGCTTTCCGTGTAGAGATGATCAGGTGAGCGTCCTGCCACCGGCATAGGGTAGCCGGTATTGTAAGAAGCAACAGATGCAATGATCACCACCTTCTTCACGGATGGCGTCTCATTGATTACCGTCAGAAAGTTCTCAGTGCCCTTAATGGTCGGTTCAAACAGCTCTTTCGCCGGATCTTGTACATCGAGCTGAAATGGCGTGCCGCCGTGCACCACAACATCACAGCCATCTACAAATGACCTGAGAGAATCGATGTCACGGGTATCCAGCGAAATAATCTTAAGATTATCCGCACCGGGTAACGTTTTTAAATGCTGGTACTTCTTCTTCTTTTTAATGTCTGTCGCCGATACTTTAACGCTGAACCCATTCTCAAGGAATGCTTTTGTGACGTAACTGCCGATGTATCCCGACCCGCCGATTATGCCTGCTGTTTTCATGATTGTTTAGGTGAGTGGTTTAAATTGAAACTTCGACGCATCGATCATTCAGATCGTCTCTGTTAGATGCTTCGGTTAAGTCCGATCGCTCTATAAATGTAGAAGATGCAAACCATACAGTCTTGGACTATCCGCGCAAATGTTTGGATTTTCCGGTTAAATAGAAAGCTTCCTGAATGCCGATGGGGTTTTACCGAACTGTTTTTTGAAAGCGCGAGAGAAGTATGCCTGGTCATTAAATCCTACTTCGTAACAGATCTCGGCGATGGTCTTATCCGTCTGATTGAGAAGTTCAACCGAGCGCTGAAACCGGACAGACCGGATAAAGGTGCCGGCGGGCTGATCCACAAGAGCTTTCAATTTTCTATTGAGCTGGGAGCTGCTCATGTTCAATTCTTGTGCTAAATTTTCAACCCGGTACTCTTCCTCTTGAAGGTGTTGGTCGATTATATCAATCGCTTTTTCCAGGAAAGCCTGATCCACCGTGCTTTCTGCAATGACTGCAGGCTTAAAGTAGGTAGCTGTACTGAACCGCTTTTTCAGGTTTTTACGCTGTTCAATGAGGCTTCTCACCCTTGTTTGTAATTCGCGGATATGATAGGGCTTGGTCAGGTAGGCATCAATTCCGGTTTCCAGGCCCTCAATTTTTGAGTCCATTCCAGCCCTGGCTGTGAGCATAATTAACGGAATGTGACTGGTTTTCTCATTATTCCGAATATCTTTACTGAACTGATATCCATCCATTTCAGGCATCATCAAGTCGGTGATAATCAGGTCGGGTATCGTTTCCTGAGAAATTTCAATACCTTCCACTCCGTTTGCAGCTTCCAGCACGGTATACTCCTCTTCGAGCTGTTCACGGATAAAGGAACGAACCTCGGCATTGTCTTCTACGATCAGTACAATTTCCTCGTTTTTAGACAACAGGGCGGAGAAATCCGGCAATTGAAGGCTACCCGCTCCAACATCAGTAGATGCCTGAACTTGAGTTTCTGCTTCTATCTGTTCTTGAATATCCGCTTTCTTAAGAGGTAGCTTAATCACAAATTCTGTTCCCGCTCCCTCCTCACTAATTACACTGATGGAGCCGTTATGGAGCTCCACCAATTCGTGAGCCAGCGATAGTCCAATGCCCGTCCCTTCATATTTGCGGGTGCCGGACTGATCAACCTGGTAAAAGCGGTCAAAAATATATGGCAGCCGGTCCTCGGGAATACCAATTCCGGAATCCTTTATCCGAATTTCAAACCATTCCGGTTCGGGGATGTTTATAGAAACGTCTATATGGCCGCCATTTCCGGTAAACTTGAACGCGTTTGACAACAGGTTTAAAAAGATCTGCTCCATTTTTTCCGCATCGAACTTCATGGGAATCATCGCGCGGGAAGAGTAGAAATTGAGCTGGATCTGATTTGATTCTGCAAGCGATTCAAAAGAAAAAAGCAGATTCTTCAGGAATGAAACCATGTTCTGTTGCTTTGTCTTCAGCTGCAGCTTACCGGCCTCCAGTTTTGACAAATCAAGAAGCTGATTGATCAGGTCAAGCAGCCGTTCTGCGTTGGTATTAACGGAGAGTAATTTCTCTTTTTTACTGCGGTTCTCCTCCGTTTGAAGAAGGGTTTCGGTCTGTCCCAGAATGAGAGTTAGCGGAGTTCTGAATTCGTGAGAAATATTAGCAAAGAAATGGGATTTCAGCTGATTGAGATTTCGGAGCGAGTCGGTCTGAACTTTCTCGATCTTAAGCTGATTTTTAAGGTTTAAACGGGCCATTTCGTAGTAACGGAGGGAATAAAGGGCTGTTAGAAAGAGTACTACATATATTCCATACGCCCACTGGGTATGCCACCATGGGGGAGTTACAATCACGGCCAGTGCCAATCCCTCTTCGTTCCAGATTCCATCGTTATTAGAGCCTTTCACCCTCAGTGTATACTTACCATGAGGCAGGTTGGTGTAGGTTGCAGATGCAAGCTGTCCGGATTGTATCCAGTTGTTATTAAATCCCTCGAGCATGTACGCGTATTGGTTTTTATCGGGGGCAGAATAATCAAGCGCGGCAAACTCAAATGTGATCACATCATCGCGGTGGGAAAACGTCATTTGATCTATTGCTGAAACAGATGCAGTTAATAAATCGGGATCTGTTTTGTTTGAGATGGGCCGGTTACCCAATTTAATTTGAGTAAGCACAACCGGCGGCTGGTGTGGATTATCAAAAATTTTATCCGGGTAAAAATAGTTGAGCCCCTGGATTCCGCCAAAAAATAGCTCTCCGCTGTTACTCCGAAAATAGGCACCTGTGTTAAACTCATTGCTCTGGAGGCCGTCTTGCACATCAAAATTCCGAAAAGTATTTGTTTGAGGATTGAACCGGGAAAGGCCTTTGTTGGTGCTGAGCCAAAGATTGCCATCGTCATCAGGCAGAATTGCATATACCACTTCATTGGGGAGGCCATCCTGCACGGAGTAGTGTTCAAACGTACTGTTTCTGTAATCAAACTTATGCAGCCCTCCGGAGGTGCCGACCCATAGGTACGTGTCGGGCTGAGCCGGATCTTCAAGAATGGATTTGATGTGGTTATTGCGTAAGCTATTTGGATTCGCAGGGTCGTTACGATAGGTTGAATATGTTTGAGTATTGGAATCAAAACGTACCAGGCCATCGGCTGTTCCCAGCCAGAATATTCCATCCAGATCCTGAAAAATTACCGGCCTTGCTATCCCGATTGAGTATTCTGATGAACGATACTGAAAGTGTTGAAATGTACCTGTTTGCTCATCCGTTATTCTGCTAAAGTAGTTGTGAGTTGCAATCCAGATGGTGCCGTCCCGGGCTTCAAAAACAGCATTGACTTCCTGGTGTTTCAAACCCGTTTCATTTCCCGGAGAATGTTTATACAGCCTGGTTTCATTTGTGTCTGGATTATGCCTGAATAAACCCTGAGATGACGCAAACCAAAGTATTCCATCCGAGGCCTGAATAATGGAATAGGCATTGGTATTACCGAAATTATCTATCAGGTCAGAGGTGGTTTCATAGCTTTTCAGTTCTCCTGTTTCCCGATTCCACCGGTAAAGAACATCCGCACTGATCCATACATCGCCCGAGTTATCCTCTAAAATGGAGCGAATACTAAAACCTGCAATTCGGGAGGAGGAATCAGGTTTTCTAACGAGAGTTGGAAACCGGTTTGCCTTGAAATCAAGGATATTAATACCAAGGCCTGAGGTTCCCGCCCACAGAATTCCGGTGCTATCTATCAACAGACTGGAGATGATGTTATAACTGAGAGATTGTGGATTGAAAGGATCGTGGCGATAATAGGTGTATTGTTTTGTTGATGGATCAAAGCGCATCAGTCCCGCAACTGTACCCAGCCAAAACATCTCTGTTTGATCTTCCACTATACTATTAATACTTCCCCAGCCATATTCAAGTACTTCATATAGATTTGGATAAAACTCATAGTTACCGGAATTCCGGTCAAATTTCACAAGGCCGCTTTGAACTCCGATCCAAAAATCACCGGCGCGGCTGACATGCATTGCAGTGATTTTGTATCCGCCTGAGCCTTCAGTTGCATCCGGGTGTTTGGTTTCAAACAGAGTTCGGGTAAATGATTGGCTGGATTCATCAAACTGATTGAGGCCCTCCTCAGTACCAATCCAAAATGTTTCATGTTCATCAAAATACAGATTCCCAACCCGGTTACTGTTCAGGCTTCGGTCGTCGGCCGGATCGTGCAAAAATCGCCGGTAATTGTAATTGCAGCCGATATCGCCATCAACAAGGATGTTAAAAAGCCCGTCACCTTTGGTCGCTATCCAGATCGTGCCATCGGGTCCCTCTGCAATATCCGTAATTTCATTGGTCGTTACTTTTTCACCCGACTCATTTTCCATTGGAATTTTACAGAAAATTTCAGTTTCTCTCTGAAAGATGTTGATATCACCCGATATCGAACCCGTCCAGATACGGCCACGGCTGTCTTCATATAACTTCATTACAAACGCATCAGAAATGGTGGTTAAATCGAAGGGGTCGTGCTGGTAGACCACAAAATTACGTCCGTCGTAGCGATTCAGTCCGTCTTTGGTGCCGAACCACATAAAACCCCGGCTGTCCTGAAGAATAGAGTAGACGGCATTTTGAGACAGGCCATCATCGATGGTTAAGTGACGGAAGTTTACCTGCTGCGAGAAAGCATCGATAGCAAGCAGGCAAAGAACTGCAAATATGACCCCTTTTAAAAATTGCATTTTTTTTATTCCCGATAGGCTGAGTTTATACCCAAGTTTTAGGAATATAGGTTAATAAATTAAAAATAAAAGCATCTGAGATTTATAAGTGTACTTTTACCGAAGAGAAATAATAAATGTTGTTCCTTTTCCCTGGTTCGTATCAATCGACAGATCACCACCATGCGCTTTAATAATATCGTTGGTAATACTAAGCCCAAGCCCGGTACCCGCCGTTCCTTTCTTCGTGGTAAAAAACGGTTGCAGGATTTTGTCTTTGATATCGTCTGGAATTCCAGGGCCGTTGTCCTGTATTTCTATAGTGATGGCTTCGTCTTTTTTCTTCGTTCGGACGGTAAGTTTTGGGCTGTATTCGCCCTCACCCCTTCGCCCCTCTCCCGCGGGAGAGGGGTTGGGGGAGAGGGCCTTTTCCTTCATCGCATCAAACGCATTATTCACAATATTCAAAATCACCCGGCTAAAGTCTTCTGCAATCATTGGGATTTCGCCAACATCCTTATCCAATTGCAGATCAATATCAACATTAATCGGCTCTTTCCCGGCACGCATTCCATGAAATGCCAGGTTTGCGTATTCTTTGATGAGGGCATTGACATCGGTCGGCTCCATCTTGCCCTCTCCGCCGCGGGAATGCTGAAGCATCGATTTTACAATACCATCGGCGCGGGTGCCGTGTTCATGGATTTTGCGGAGATTGGCTTCGATGTCGTTGAGGATGTCGAGGATGAGGTCGGTTTCGCTGCCTTGTTCGCCCTCACCCTGGCCCTCTCCCCCGGGAGAGGGGATGTTTCTTTTCACTTTTGCCTTTTGCGTTTTCACTTCTTCTCGTACTTCCTCAACCAACTCAATACTCAAATCCGAAAAATTATTCACAAAATTGAGTGGATTCTTGATCTCGTGAGCAATTCCAGCCGTGAGTTGGCCGAGGCTTGCGAGTTTTTCTTGTTGAACGAGCTGGTCTTTCGCAGCTTCAAGCTCCCGGAAGGCTTCCTCTATTTTCTGTTTGGCCTGTTCGAGTTTGTTGAAGTCTTCGTACCGATCGTACGCAACGGAAAAAGCTTTAGCCATGGATTGACCGAGATCCAGCTTCTCTTGTGAGAGAGATTCGGTATTGCCGATATACAACATTCCGTGTTTAAAGGGCAGGAAATGCAGGTCGAGGGTTTCCGGGGCGGAACCGGCTTCGTATTTCTTCTTGGAATCAATGAACCCGCGGTCGATCAGGTTTTGAGACCAATCGCGAAAATCCTGTTTGTCCCAGTGTTCAGTGTAAATTTTTCTTTTTCGCCAGGCTTCAACGGCATTCTCAACCAACGAAATTCCCTCAATGGGAAGGTGAAGAGCGGCAATCGGCTCGCCTTGAGAAGTACTCAGGTAAGTGTGGCTGATACCGTTCTCCTCATCGATAATAAACACGCCGCAACGGATGAAGGGAATGTCCAGCGTTTTGAGTTCATCCCAGATAATGGGAGTAATTTGATTCAAGTCCCCCGCACTCCGCATGGAGCCTATTTCAGCGCGAATACGATCAAGAGAGGATTGGCGTGCGGTTTCGAGGGCCAGTTTTTCAGCTTTTTTCAGATCGAGAAAGCGAGTGTAAGTTTGCTCAAATACATTCGTAAAGCGTTTGAAAATGTCGTGAGCATCCGGAACCGGTTCATATGTGATGAACAGGAGAAATCCGTGAGAAATCTTGCAGAGGTGATTGATCTGATAAGTGGGGAGAGATAGCCCGGCTTCTTCAAGTTCCCTGAAAATCGGAGTCAGCTGCGGAAGAGATTTCATGAAATTGTAGTGACTCTCAATGGCTTTTCCTCCCAATTCCTGGGTAAAAAACGTTTCCTCACTCTGGACAAAATCGTCCCATTCAATGAACGAAGCTTCTCCTGAGTGAGGCAGCATAAAAGGCTTTTGAAGTGTACCCTCACTGCTCATGATACAGGTGCTCGACTTGCCATCGTCCAATAAAATGCAATATCCACAGCTCCATGCCGGAATACCCAGCGCCTGCACTTCTAAAAACAGGAGGTTGGCCACTTCCGGCAGTTCATCACTGGACTGCATGCCCATGGTGCGGCTCCTTACTCTTTCCAGAGCCGCTTCAATCTGCGATTCCGCGAGCCTGCTTCTCAGCTTTTTTTAGGTCGAGGAAGCGGGTGTAGGTTTGTTTAAACACGTCCGCAAAGCGTTTATAAATCTGATGATATTCCGGGACCTGTTCGAATGTGATAAACAGAAGGTAGCCATGTTTGAAAAAGGCAATATTCAACACCTGATGATTGGGGACCTCTATACCAGCCTCTTTAAGCGCAGCTATCTGTTCACCGACTACCGGAAGTGAACTCATATAATCATAATGAGCTTTAAGTTCTTCGCCGCTCATTTCAATACTAATAAAGGATTCATCCTCTTTGAACGCTTCAGTTATAGTCCTGAATACATCTTCGTTAGAAGGGGTCTCAAAAGGAGGGATCATCCGCCCATCACCAGAACTTACCCATTGGGTAATGGTATTGTTTTCGTGATCGAAAATGTTAAAGCCACAGCTCCATTGTTCCAATCCGAGTTCTTGTATCTGTCTAAACATTTCCGCTGAGGTCTCGCTTAAGTCCTCACTATGCTGCATGGCCATAGTTCGGCTTCTCACTCTTTCCAACGCCGCTTCAATCTGTGCTTCGCGTGCTTGTTCTTCGGCTTTTTGTAAATCCAAAAACCGGGTGTATGCCTGTTCAAATACTACTCCAAATCGTTTGAATATCGCATTATCTTCTTCACTGAATTCATCCAGTCCATTATGTTGAAAGATCAGGGCCGAGTTTTTAAGAATCACTGAGGATCTAACCAAACCGGGTGAGTTAAGAAGGACTGATTGTCTTTCCTTTGGAATCGATTTAAAATCGGAATACTTAAAGAGTAATTTGAAAAGCCGATTATTTTCAGCCTTAGAATATTTTTCCGTGTAAAAATTTTCTTTCTTCTTGAACTCCTCAAATAGATTGGAAATGACAGGATGATCTATGTACGGTACATGAAATTTTTTCAGGTAATCCATTTCTTCGACCTTGACCTAAGATAGTACAATAACAGTACTCATTTTCTAAAATTTGATTGACAATACTATCGTATTTGTAGATTTCCCGTGATTCTTTGCTGTTTTTTACCACTGTTGACCGCTAACGGATGCCTATTTTGCTGTATTTTTTTACTCATGGACACACCTCTGCCACAAATTTGGATTAACGAATAGCGTCAGTGGAGATGGCGGGGCGGTTGGCTACTCCAGAAGCAGCTCGTAGCCCTTACCGGTGTAGAGTTTAAGGATATTCTGCCTGCCTGAGCGAATCCACTTGGCGGGAACGCTAATGAATCGAAAGATAAACTTTTTAAGCCGGTAGGTGACCTTCAGCCAGGGGATGCGCTTTGAGTAGAGGCTGAGGATGTAACGATAGAAGTTGGCGATGATGGCCGTGAGAATCATAAAGGCCGTGTTCTGCGAGAGGAACGAGCAGGGCAGCCGCGACCAGCTAAAATCGTTGCCCATGATATCAAAGACCCGCTCACTGGCTCCGCGTTTGTTGTAGAAGGCAACAATTTCCTCCGGGGAGCTCTCACGATCGTTGGTTAGAATGGCCCGGTAGGTGTAGGCAGACTCGCTGAACAGATCGCCCTGCTGGTCGTCTCGTTTGATGCGGCTGACGATCAGCCGATAGGAGGTTTGCCCGTCAAAGGGCCGCCAGTCGGCCAGCTCGGCTACATCCATCGGCTGCCAGTTCAGCTTCACCGACCTCCAGTCGTCCTGGTCGATCGCCGCAATCTGTCGGAGCATCTCCGCCGAGCGTTTGGCCCGGATGTAGAACTGGTTGGTATGGGGTTGCACCAGATCAACGACGTCCTGTTGATAGGAAGCTGAATCGGCCCGAAAGCGGCCAATGCTCACATCATGGGCATTCAGCCGTTCGAACAGTCGGTCGAGGGTTTCGTGCTGGGCAAAGCTCGCCTGGCTGTTGCCGCTTCGTCCTTCGATGCTTACCGGCATGCCCTCAATGCTGGCAACCCCCGGCTGATAGCCGGTGCACTTCTTGTAGGTTCGCACCGCATCCCATTTCTCGGTTTCAATAACCTTGTTGTCATAGTCCAGAGTATAGCAGCGCCGGTTGCTGAGTTGTCCGGTGGTCCGCAAGGCTTTCACCAACAATTCGTTTAGCGGCTCATTGATGTTGAACGTGTGGTTCACACCGCTGGTTGGATGAGTAAGCTGGCGGGAGTCGCAGGCCAGCTGCTTGACCCCGCGAAGCAGCGTGTCGGGGCTGCACGGCGAGAGGCCCCGCGTGCGGTGGAGGGGCTCGCGCAGGTGCTCGGCCAGATCCTCGGCGCAGTCCCCGCCGGTAAACAATACGCTCATGAGGTTGGCAACAATATCGCTGTAGGAAAACCCGGCCGTTTGACCTCTCGGGCCGAGGTGCCGGTCAATCAGTCCCGCCAGCCCGCACGTATGAAAACTTTCCAAACAAAAATCTAATCCGCCAAATGGTGTTATCTTATCCGATGATTTTGTAATATGCATATCTCACTTCTTTAGTTTGATTTGTCTCACCTAAATAAGTGAAATTATTCGAGCCAAAAAAGCCTGAATCAACAACATTCAGCCGCTTTTTTGGCTCTTTTTATGTATTGCTTGCTAACATTCACTCCTTCATCAGGATCTGAAAGATCTGTGGCTATCTGTGTCGCATCAACATTCTGAATTCCCAGTCCTTTGATCTCTCGGTCAAGAAGTCGAACCACCTCGATCAATTCAGTACTGTGGTGCATCACCATGGAACGTGCACGAACTCGTTCCAAAGCCGCTTCAATTTCTGCTTTTCTAGCCTGTTCTTCAGCTCTTTGGAGGTCGAGAAAACGGGTGTAGGCTTGCCCAAATACTTTTCCTAAGCGTTTAAATATTTCTACTTCTTCTATGGTAAACTCTTTGAGGTTATATCGAGCAAACTTCATCGAGGAGTTTTTTAAAATTACGCCACAAATTACCCACCCGGGGGCGTTTAGAATGAAATTCTTTCTTTCCTCCGGAGTGTCTTTAAAATCAGAATGCTTGAATAATAATTTGAAATAGGCGTTCTTTTCAGCCTTTGAATATTTTGCTGTGAAAGTTCCAAGATCATTATTAAGCGTCTCATAAAATTTTGTAGTGATTGGATGCTCTATAAATGGTATATGAAATGTTTCAAGATACCGCCGTCCCTCAACAGAAACCCAATCATTCAATCCATCAAGTGGATCGTCAGTGAAGTCAATAACGATCTGTATAACATCGATATCAATTCCCAACTCCATGATCTCCTTTTTGAGTTGACGAACCACTTCAACCAACTCTTCGCTTTTATGCATCCCCATTGATCGACCCCTAACCCTTTCAAGAGCTGCTTCAATTTGGGCTTCACGGGCCTGTTCTTCGGCTTTTTGGAGGTCCAGGAAGCGGGTGTAGGTCTGTTCGAAAACCTTGGCAAAACGTTTAAAAACATCATGAGCTTCCGGCACCGGTTCGTAGGTGATGAACAGGACGTAGCCATGTTTGAAGAAAGCAACATGATCATACTGCGAATCGGGCAGGGACCCGCCGGCATCTACAATCTCTCCGAGTGCGTCACCGATCACGGGCAGGGCCATCAGGTAGTCGTAATGCTCTTTGCAGTCTTCTCCTATGAACTCCTCTACATGAAAGGTTTCGCCTGCTTGCCCTTTTTCGTAAAACGACAGGAAGAATTTTTCACGAGGTGTTTTATAAAAGGGCAACGATCCTTCGCGGCTGCTGAACCATTCATAGTCGCCTTCCGGATCATCTGCATAAATATGGAATGCACAGCCCCAAGTTTCGATACCGAGCGCACGTACCTGCTGATCCAAAACTTCTGAAGCTTCCGTCAGCTCATCGGAGTGCTTCATGGCCATGGTCCGCGCCCGAACACGCTCTATTGCGGCTTCAATCTCCAGCTCCCGGTTTTTGCTTTTAAGATCGGCCGTCTGCTGATCAACCAGCTTTTGAAGTTTCTCTTTTTCCCGCTTCCACTCCTCCAGGTGCCAGTGATCATTTTCCGTATCAACGGGTGTGGAAGCATGCCAGTGGGACAGTTTCCACAGGTTGTCAATATATTCCATCACGCAGCTGGTGCGCATGTAGATGTAATTGGCAACCTTATCTGATGCAATAGTAAGGGTTATCTCTTCTGTGATAAAGGCGTTGTTTCCATCGTCTGATATTCGGGTGAAAAGCCGTTTACGATCAAGCGAGGGCATAAAGCCGTCCATTTGTTCATACTGGGATTTAAACATCGCGTCTAACTCATTGAATGAGAAAACTTTTTCATCTTTTGTAGTGCCAAACAACATCAGTTCAGGAGCAGCGAGATCGGATAAATCCTCATACGGTACGATGCACAGGCCCACATTTATGATTCGTTCGTAGGTCTCTTCCAATAATTTTTTCTTTTGAGAATCCATGCTAATCCTTTAGCTCTAAGTAAATTGAAAAAACAGAACCTTCACCGGGCGAACTTTTTATCTTCATCCGTCCACCGTGCGCCTTTATGATATCGTTCGTAATACTCAGCCCAAGCCCGGTACCTGCGGTTCCTTTCTTAGTCGTAAAAAACGGCTGCAGTATTTTGTCCTTGATGGCGTCGGGAATACCCGGCCCGTTGTCCACGATTTCGATGGTTACGGTTTGATTTTTTTGATGGGTTCGGACGGTTAGTTTCGGGCTGTATTCGCCCTCACCCCGCCCTTCGGGCACCCCTCTCCCTCGGGGAGAGGGGCTGGGGGAGAGGGCCTTTTCCTTCATCGCATCAAATGCATTATTACACAAATTCAGAATCACCCGGCTGAAGTCTTCACCGATCATTTTCACTTCCCCAATATTCTTATCCAAGTCTAACTCGATATCTACATTAATAGGATTTTTTCCAGCCCGCATACCATGGAAAGCCAGGTTTGCGTATTCCTGTATCATTGCGTTCAGGTCTGTGGGTACCATATCCCCCGAACCGCCGCGAGAGTGCTGAAGCATGGATTTTACGATGCCGTCTGCGCGGGTGCCGTGTTCGTGAATTTTGCGCAGGTTGGCTTCGATGTCGTCGAGGATATCGAGGATGAGGTCGGTTTCGCTGCCTTGATCGCCCTCACCCTGGCCCTCTCCCTCGGGAGAGGGGATGTTTCTTTTCACTTTTGCCTTTTGCGTTTTCACTTCTTCCCTCGCTTCTTCCACCAACTCGATACTCAAATCCGAAAAATTATTCACAAAGTTCAGCGGATTCTTGATTTCGTGAGCGATGCCGGCAGTGAGCTGGCCGAGGGAGGCGAGCTTTTCCTGCTGGACGAGCTGTTCTTGTGCTGCCTTGAGATTCTCGTAGGCTTTTTC
The DNA here is from genome assembly GCA_034521495.1 of Balneolaceae bacterium. Classification (NCBI taxonomy): domain Bacteria; kingdom Pseudomonadati; phylum Balneolota; class Balneolia; order Balneolales; family Balneolaceae; species Balneolaceae bacterium. The sequence continues at coordinate 22,764 of JAXHMK010000004.1, read as the reverse complement.
GATCTCTTTGGCATGTTTGAGTTCTTTCTGTCGTGCGCGTTCCAATTGCTTACGCATCAGTCTTTTTCTCTGAACTCTGTCAACCGTTATGAAACCGCCAATCAGCAGTATTATATAGAAACTGTAAGCCCAGAGGGTTTTCCACCAGGGCGGAGCGATAGAAATAGATAACGATTTACCATCTTCATTCCAGATGCCGTCCGAATTCGACCCACGTACCCGAAATGTATAATTTCCCGGCTCAAGGTTGGTGTAGGATGCAAAGTTCCGGTTATCATAAATCCAGTCTTCATCAAACCCTTCCAGCATGTGGGCGTACTGATTTTTTCCCGGATTGGCGAAATGTAGGGCAGTAAAATCAAAACTGAGATCATTCTGTGTATGAGAGAGTTCAATGTTCTCAGCATTAAAAAAGCTGCCATCAATCGGAGAGTCTTCACCCATTTCAAGAACGGACTTGTTCGAAATTTTCAGATCAGATATAAACATAGAGGGCGCAACAAGGTTCGCCTCAATATTTGTGAATTCGTTGAGGCCATGTTCTCCACCGAAGTAATAAGTGCCGTCATCGGTTTTTGCAGCTACGAGGCCGATATAATTTTCTCCTCCAAGGCCGTCTGATGCATCATAATTGATAAATGTTGTTCTGCCGAGCGATTCGCTTACAATCATTTGTGACAGGCCGCTTTGCGTGGAGATCCAAAGCCCGCCATTTTCTCCCGGCAAAACGGACTCTGTAAAGTTGGTTGGCAAACCGTCCTCTTCGGTGAAGTGAGTAAATATTTCTGTCTGTGGGTCGAACCTGTTTAAGCCCTCATTGGTTGTGATCCAGAGAACGCCATCGGGTTGTTGATAAATGCCATAAATGGAATTGCTGCTGATGGAATTGGAATTATCCAGGTCGAAGCGGTAGGTATCTACTGAGTTGGTAGACGTATCAATTTTTTCCAGGCCTGAATTCCCCCCGGCAATCCAAACGATGTCACCGTCCAGCTGAATATCTTGAATACTATTTGAAGTGATGTAAATTTCACTGCCACTTTCCTGCAGAAATTGATTGATCTCACCATGTTGTTCGTAATCATCAATTTTTACAAGTGCTATACCCCATAAGTTAGTGTATGAAGGTGCTGGTTCATTCCATAAATCATAACTGTGGCTGTCATCCGAAAAATATCTCAGGTTAACGGTTCCTTCCTCTAACGTGAGTTTTTCGATGATGATCCGGTTTTTTAATGCACCCCCTGCATGAAATGAGTTGTCAATTTTGTTTGCAGTCCATAGGGTATCACCTTCTTCATTTTCAATCCATCCATAATCATACATCGCACCGTCTGTTCCCTCACCAACAGCAATGACCAGGTATTCTCCGGGAGTCTCAATTTCTATAGATTCACTTAAATCCTGGTAATCTGAAACGCGTTTGATGCCTGCAATTTTAGGATCGTTCGCCAGGAAATTATTTGTCAGTTTATAGAGTTGCTCCGGGTATATTCTCGACATCAGGCTTTGAATACGCTGTATTTGTCCCGTTTCGGATTGAAGCACGTGAAGTCCGGCATTGGTACCAATCCACAAATCACCATTGGAATGTTTTTTCAGAACCCGAACCTGGTCATTCGAAAGGCCGGTAAATGATCCCGGTTCATATGTGTAGCGTTCAGTTTCCTGGTAATTGGAATCTGTTCGAATAAGTCCGTCTCCCCATGTTCCCAGCCAGAGTGAACCATCGTCATTTTCGGCAATACTTCTTACAGAACCACCATACAGATCATTAACAGCCGTAAAAGTTACCTGATTAAACGTTTGGGTTTCACGGTCGAGAATGTTCAGCCAGCCACCGCGTGTTCCTACATAAAGAATACCAGGGTCCACCTCTGATTTCAAAAGGCTGAATGTACCATTGCCATCGAGATTGGTTTCACTGTTTTCAAGGTGAGCATAATGCTTGAAGGGATTGTTGATCGGATCGTATTTCAGGAGTCCGCGGCTGATGGTACCAAACCAAAAAATCCCACTATTATCAATTTTAAAATCGGTGAGTATTATGTTCCATCCCCCGTCAGAAAACTGGGTGCTGCCGGAAATAACAACTTCCTGGTATTGGTCTGATATACCATCAAACCTGAGAATCCCTCTGAAATTATTGGTAATCCAGATATTTCCTTTGCTGTCTGGCCGAATGTTATTCCAGTTGTTCGTACTGAGGCCAGCCCCATAATTATATTCTTTGATGGTTTTTACGACACCGGATTCCGGATTGTACTTGTAAATGCCGGTTCTTGTTGTGATCCAAAGTGTATTTGTTGAATCAGCGTACAGGTAAGAGATATGATTGGGATTCTCAGTGAAATCCACAGGGGTGGAGGAAGAAACAGGAGCTTTTTTAAAAGCAGAATCGCCTGGGGCTAATGAATACAGGCCGCGGGCCCTGGTTCCTACCCAAATCGTTCCTGATGGATCTTCGGTTATGGCAAGAATAAAATCCCGCAGGTTTGTATCTTCCGAATCTTCAAACTCATATTCCGGCATTTCCCACTGGTCACTGGTAGGATTAAAGAGCAAAATTCCGGCAAATATAGTTGTAGCCCACAGCCTGTTTTGGCTGTCTTTGAAGAGGTTAAAAACCCAGCCGCCATCAAAAGTGGCAAGTTCAAACTCCTCGTTGAAATCATAATTATTGAAGGTGTCAGTATTACGGTTGTACTTTGAAATACCATTTCTGGTAGCGATCCACAGATCGCCATTTTCATTTTCCTCAAGTCCCCAAACATCATTGTCAATCAGGCTGTTGGGTTGTCCGGATTCGGTTTTATAGGTTTTGAATGTAATGCCATCATACTTTTGAAGGCCGTTGGTCGTACCGATCCACAAAAGCCCGTACTGGTCCTGATGAATGGCCTGAACCTGAGTGGATGCAAGGCCATCAGAAATGGATATGAATTGCGGATTGATGGTCTGTGCCCGGGTAATCTCAAAAGTGAAGATGGCAAGAAAGAGACAGACGAGAATTAATTGATAGGATGTTTTTTTTTGAAGATTCATAATACGAACAAGTGTCTGAATAAATTGTAGGATGTTAACACTGCCCGTTCATCCTATTGTAGTTATTTAAAGAATTACAACTCATCCAGCATTTGCTGTACTTCCTGCTTTAATGAGCCGAAATCAATTGGTTTTGTAAAGAACTCCTTAGCTCCTGAGTTTATCGCTTTTTTATAGTTTTCATTATCGCCGTAAGCCGAAATCATACTGATCTGAATCTGTGGAAATTGGGCCTTTACTTTATCCAGTAATTCCAATCCAGACATTCCCGGCATGTTGATATCAGAAAAAATATAGACGATGTCCGGCGGACTGGTGCTTTTAATGATATCCAAAGCTTCCTGCCCCGAAAAGGCAAATACCAACTCCAGAGTACCACTTCGTATCTCTTTTCTAAAACGCTGCCGAAACAGGGCTTCAACATCTTTTTCGTCGTCAACTACCAAAAACTTCATACTTATACTTCTATCGGTTTACATTTAATTCGATTATAAAACGCGTAAATTCATTTTCTTCAGATTGGATCGTTAAGATACCACCGTGGGCTCTGATTATATCATTGGTAATATAGAGTCCTAAGCCGGTACCCTCTGTTCCTTTTTTTGTAGTGAAAAAAGGTTGTAGAATCTTCTTCCTCAGATTTTCTGGAATTCCCGTTCCATTGTCTTCAACAATAACGTTTATCAAGCTACCACTTTGAATGGTTCGTACAAACAACTTAGGAGAATAATTTTCAGTAAGGTCCGAATTCATTTTTTCCCGCATCGCATCAAAGGCGTTATTACAGAGGTTTACAATCACCCGGCTAAAATCCTCAGAAATCAGGGGAACTTCACCGATGGACGAATCCAGGTCAAATTGAATATCTACGTCGAACGGTCTGTCTCCGGCCCTCATGCCATGAAAAGCAAGATTTGTAAACTCTTTAATGAGCGGGTTTAACTCCGTTGGCTCCATGATAACACCACTACCTCTTGAGTGCTGAAGGAGTGATTTTACAATAACATCGGCCCTTGTACCGTGTCTGTGGATGGTTTGGAGGTTCGTTTCGATATCGTTGAGGATGTCGATGATGAGGTCGTGATCATCGCTGGTGTCATCAGACACCCCTCGCCTTCGCTCCGCTTCGGCACTCCCCTCAAGGGGAGAATTCTTCTCACCTTTGCCTTTTGCTGCATGTTTTTCGTAGTCCCGACTTTTCGGGGCCTTTTGTCTTTTTACTTCCTCCCTCGCTTCTTCTACCAACTCAATACTTAAATCCGAAAAGTTATTCACAAAATTCAACGGATTTTTGATTTCGTGGGCGATGCCGGCGGTAAGTTGACCCAGAGACGCCAATTTTTCCTGTTGAATAAGTTGCTCCTGGGCTGATTTAAGATCGTCATAGGCTTTTTCTATTTCGGTGGTTCGTTCTTTTACCTTCTCCTCAAGATTACTATACAGATTTGCATTTTCGATGGATATAGCAATTTGGCCGCTTAACATGTTGAGCAGTTCAACCCTGTCCTTTGTAAAAGCGTTGGTTGTTAAATTATTTTCTAAATAGAGAAGGGCTTTAACCACACCCTGGTTTTTTATGGATGTACAGAGCAGAGATTTTACGTCTGATTTTTTGATGTATTCATCGGCAGACCACTTTTCATGAGAAGATGCATCCGGGATAATGAGTTCTTCGCCGGTACGAATGGTGTACAATACAACGGACTGCGGCAGTCTGTCGAACTCTTCGATCTTTATTCCGTCAAGGATTTCAATTTCCTCGATCGTGCCTTCCGCCGCTACTTCGTACGTGTGATTGTTGTTGATGATCAAGATAGCCCGTTCCGCTCCGGCATTTTCAATCACGATTTTCAACAGGGTTCTTACAAGTTTATTGAAGCGGATTTCACCCGATAAGGATGTGCTTGCCTTCATAATAGTAGAAAGGTCAAACTGACCCGAGCGCTTTCCACCGCTGCCTGAACCACCTGAAGTTGAAGTGACGTTATCATCTCCCAAAAACTCAAATTCATTGAGAAGCATGTTGGCTTTAGCTTCGGCGCCCCAGAATTTGTATGCCCGGTAAGCTTTGTTTAAAAATAACTCTCCCTGCACATTCAGGTTGTTGCCTATGCAAACCCGTGCAGCTAACTCACTGATAATTGCTACAATCTGAACATATTTTTGTTCATTTGCATGATGGATTGCCTGATCAAAAAAATTCGTAGCTTCCGCAATATTTCCATTCGCAGCAAGCAAGCCGGCCTTCACTGCAAGATATTGATGCAAATAATTTTCGGGAGCAGATTCAGACCACTTCTTGAAACTCTTCAGGCTCTTTTTGGCCTTTTTCAACGAGTCATTTTTGTTTTTAAGAAGTGAATGATAAATAGCTGCAATGGAAGCATAAAATGTAGTAAATGTTAAATCAGGAAGCCCGGCTACGGCTTCTTCGAAAATCTTTGTATTTGCAGCATGTTCAAGTGCTTTGTCTGATTCAAGTCTCAACAGGTGCAAGAAAAGTTTATTGGAGTGATAGAAATAGGCAGATGTTTTGTCGTTCATGCCCTCCAACTCTTCCAACATTTTTTGTTCGCCTCCTTCGTAATGGTCAGCTAAATTTACCCCGATTTCATCTCCCCCGGCAAGGTTTTGAATCACATTTTGCAGAATGGATGCCCGGTTGTAAGCGGCTTGTTGTTTGAGCTGATGAAACGTCCGTTTGTAAGAATCCACTTTCTCTTCGAGTACTGAAAGCTCTTCGGCAATATAAAATTGCCATAGCAGGTAGTAATATGCTGCCCAGATTCCCCCAACCAGATTCCCAACTTTTAGCCCACTTTTGTAGGATTCAAGAAGCGGATCTAAAGAGAGGCTCAGATGTTGTTTCCAGTGATTCAGGAAACAATCGGTTACGAATAAAACTTTAACGCGGTACTCTTCAGAATCAAATTTATCAACCAGTTCCAGTGCCATTTGGCCGTAGCGGTATCCGCCCTCGTAATCACCCAAAACTGCACTGAGCGAAATTCCATAAGATCCATATCCAAAAGCCGAATAGGCCATATTTCCGTGTTTCACAGAAAGTTCAACCATTTTAAAAACAATAAGCGGAAACATGTTACTGCCAGACATGTAGGCAGGTGGTACAATTCTCTCCAGGATTGGCAGGGCTGCGGTCATATCAGGATCGGTCATCACCTTCAGGTCCATAAGGTCTTCGGGCTGTTTGCCCCTCAACAACCACTTTGTTTTTGCCAGCCCCATTATAATGTGCACCATTTTGGGATTACCCGGAAAATCCACGCCCAGCTTTTCCAAAATATCGAGGCCGGCCTGCAAACCCTCCGGCAGCATATTTTGGGATGTCAGGTGATCAATTCTCAACATGTACACTTTCTTCTGTTCGGGAGCTGATTTGGAGTGGTCTATCACAGAATCAATAAACTGATCCATTTTTGTTGATTCCCCTAAAAGGTAGGCTGCCTCCGCTCCCTTCTCCGACAGTTGATGCATCAGTTCATAATGTTCCGTCCAGGCATTTTGCGGCATGAGCTGTAATCCGTTTTCAATGAGCTCGAGCGCAGTGCTGTGAGCGGATGACTCCACAGCCTTGCTGCCCGCCTGCAGGTTAAGCCGGGCAAGGTGAATTTTTTCTTCCCGGTCTTCAATGAAGCGCAGGCCTGTGTTCAACTGGAAGACGATATCGAAGATCTTTTCATTTCGCTTTTCACCGGTGATATTTTTATCCAATAGCCGGCCGATTTGAAGGTGTACTTTCTTCTTCTCCTCGTCAGGAATCAATGAGTAGAACGACTGCTGAATTCTGTCGTGGATAAAGCTAAACTCTATTTTTTGATCGGAAAGGTCAGCATCTGAAGAGATTAAACGGTAGTTGTGGTCTTTTGGAAGAATCAGGCTTTCATCAATGGCAGGATCAAGCCGTTGGATGGTTTCGTCAACAGGAATTTCAGCGATGAGCCTGAGCAGATTTGCATCAAAACTGTTCCCGATACAGGCGGCCAATTTGATGATTTCTTGCGTTTCTTCCGGCAGCTGTTTGATTTTTGCCATCATCAAATCCACGATGTTATCAGAAATCTGTAACTGGTTGATAGCGTCCAAATCCCATGTCCACCGGCCCTCTTTCGAATCAAATTTCAACAACCCCTCGCTGTGCAAAGCCAGTAAAAATTGTTTCAGGAAGATTGGGTTCCCGCCGGTTTTCTTGTAGACGAATTTTGCTAATGGTTCAATAGCCTTTTGATCAACAAAGAGCGCATCCGATATAAACTCAGAAACATCATTGAGGTCAAGGTTTTTGAGTTTCAGGAACGAGAGCGGAATAATCTCTTTCTTGAGTTCATCGAGAAAGATTTGGAATGGATGTGTACTGTCCACCTCGTTATCCCTGTACGCCCCGATCACAAAAAAGTGGTGATTATCCTTATCCTCCAGCCATCGTTTGATAAGATCGAGAGAAGCTGAATCGGCCCATTGTAAATCATCAATAAAAATGAGAAGGGGCGAGCCCTCATGCGAGATAGCATTAATGAATTGACCGATGACGTAATTGAATCGGTTTTGTGCTTCCTGTCCATTCAGTTCAGGGACATCCGGCTGCTGGCCGATAATAATTTCGATTTCCGGAATCAGCTTTATGATCAACTGACCAAGATCTTCGATGGAATCGAGAATAATTTTTTTCCACTCTTGTAATTTTTCTTCCTTTTCAGTGAGAATGATCTGAACCCATTCGGTCAGGGCTTTCTGAATGGCATAATAGGGGATATTCCGCTGGTACTGATCGAACTTTCCTGAGATAAAAATGGCACCTTTTTTGGCAATATCTTTTTGAATCTCTTTTACCAGGGCCGATTTTCCAACACCGGGTTCTCCGTGAATCAGGACCATCTGCGGCTGACCCTGCCCGATGTGAGACAATGATGAGCTTAACTGCTTTAACTCTTGCTCCCGCCCGTACAATTTCTGCGGAAGAATAAACCTCTGGTGCGTGTGTTTTGTGCCGAGTTTGAAGGCTTTGTTGAGTATTCCCTCATCAAGTAGTTCGAGGCATTGTTCCAGATCGGATCGGAGCGAGTAGGCAGATTGATATCGATCATCCGCATTTTTTGAAAGCAGCTTCATCACGATATCTGATATTGCAGATGGAATCGTCTCATCAACTTTATTGGGGGGTTGCGGATTCACGGCCATGTGGGCATGGATAATTTCCAGCGGATCTTTTGAAGGAAAGGGCAGCTTCCCGGTAAGCATCTCATAAAACACAATCCCAAGCGAATACAGGTCGGATCTGAAATCAACAACCCGGTTCATTCGTCCCGTCTGTTCGGGGGAGATATAGGGAAGATGCCCCTGCAACATTTCCGGGCTTCCCTGGTGATTCACGACAACATCCCGGCGCGAAGCAATTCCAAAATCAATCAGGTAAACATCATCCTGTTCTGTTAGAAGAATATTTTTTGTGTTGATGTCTTTATGGATAATTCCCTCATCATGAACAAGCCCCAGAATATGGCTCAACTTGATTGCAATCTTGAGAAATTCCTCAATTGAAAATGATCTCATTTCTAAAAAGTCTGCTAATGAATCACCTTCTATATATTCAAAGACAAGTGCTTCCCTGTTATTTACCCGGGTTTTGTCAATCAGTTTTCGAACTCCCTCTATCCTGCAACCCTTCAGGATATTATACTCGTTAGTGAGCATCATGATGGTTTCGGAATCGGGGAAGTCTGCTTTATACGATTTAATTAATACCTCTCCCAGTTCGGCAAAATCCGATTCTCTCCAAAGGCGGAAATTTTCATTTTCGTATAAAATGGGAGGCATAAATAATTAGGTTTTATTTGATTCGCTGCTTCTGATATAAAATCATAAATGCTTATTTCTTCATTGAATAAAAGGATAAATCGGTTTCCCGTTATCGATAAAAGAGATCAATTCCGGCGTATTGTTTATTTTCGAAGCAGTTTCATAAAGTTCATCAGCATGCGGCAGGATGAGTGCATCATCAAGAAAGTGGACCTCCAATTCCCCGATGGAATGTTTCCTGCCTAAAATGATATCCTGTTCCTCTTTCGACAGAGGATAAGAGGATGGATAAAAAAAATGATCATTTACAATAAAGTTAACGGCAAAACCACGGGGGTTCGCTAAAAATTCCCCCAATTTGCCAAATGCAAAATGTTCCGCTTCAACCATTGCCTGGGCATACAGCAGCCGGTACAATACCATATTAATAAAAACCTGTTCGGGATGAATTTCTTTGTGGGCAAGCTCCGCATATTTATGATAGCCGGAAATAATGCTGCTGTTATGAGCTTTGTACCAGTGTTTGGAGCTGGGCTCTTCAATAAAATCCAGCCAGTGTAGAACCTGGGGTTCGAGTTCAGGGAGATGTTCCTCTTCCCAACCCGCGAGATGGATGAGAGCTGCCAGCTCTGACCAGTAAATAAATTGCAAGTTTACCTCGCTCCACCAGGGGCTGCCGGCAGGATTGCCATCGGGAGGGTGCAGAACACCGCGTTCCTCCCACTGTAAAAAAGCGAGCTCTGAATTTCCAAAACCAAAACTGCTGAAATGTCCGTGGCCAAACTGATCGTAAAACAGTTCTCGAATCTGGTATCTTTCATGAGGTTTGTCTTTTATCATCTCTATGCGGTGAGCGGCAAGAGACTTCAAAGAATCCACAGAAACGCCCGTTAAATTGCTTGGGTACAGCAATTCCGGAGCGATGGGCTCTTGTTCGGGTGAACAGTAGTTCATGAAAAACCCAAATACGATAAGAAGAATAAATTTATTCACATCAGAAGACCTCTTTATTGATTTCCAATCCATACGACTCACGAATGGCGTGAGCTGTCCGAAGTCCCGCGGTTACAGCGCCTTCCATATGGCCTACGTTAAATCCAAAATCGGTCCAATCACCGGTTAAAAACAGGTTACTGAATCCAGACTCATCTGCTTTCTTTCGATATTGATTACTACCCGGAACAGCCAGTACGTATCTGTCTGACGGCTCGATATTAAGCAGGAAGAACTGCTGGTAAAACTTCTCAATCGGGGTCATATCTTCTTTCTCTTCAAAAGGGGCCAGGTAATCAAAATTGAAGCCCTGTGGATTTTCCCGGCTTGTTGTTTCCGGCCAGAGCCAACCACCGTGAGAATAGAGCCACTGTTCGGTAATTCCCATCATTCGGGCCTGCTGGGTTTTTGGGAACCAGTGTTTGGAATAGGGCTCCATGGGCGAGGCATCCGGTATGGTTCCGCACCAGTAACTCAAGTGACCCGGTTTGAGGTGTTCAGGCCAATTTTCCATATCAATGATGAGACTCATATCCGTCCAGGAGTAGAGATAGTTTGCGTAAATTACCGAATTGGGTTCATCGCCCTCTTTCATTCCCCAGTCTTCTACCTTGAAGCCCATCTCCCGAAGAGTTGGTTTCATCCACAGTTGAACCTGTGCGGTTTGGGTCGTTTCAACCTTTTCAACCATGTTTTTCCAGTCTTCACGCTTCTCCACAATTTCACTACACACATTTTTTAGAGCTGCGACTGAAATCCCAAGTAATACCTGGTCAAAGTCCTTTCCTTTCTCGAGTGTAAACTCACGGTAATTTTTCCAATCGGCCCATGAGCTTTCGAGATTAATCTCATTCTCCTGAAGTTTTTTAGCCTGTTCAGGATTAATCTGCTCATAAAGTGGTTCAGCCGGCCAGGAATTTAAACCGTCAATTTTTCGGAAGGGATTGTACTCGTCAATATCATCCCGAAGTTTAACCTGCTCAGCCATAGATATTTTTTCAATTTCACCACTGTCTGAATGATGAACTTGCTGCACTTTATGGAAGAATTTAAATTTTACTCCGCGATGCTTTAATACCTGCGTGATGGGTGTGATGATGGTATCAGCCGTTCCCGCTCTCAATTTCCAGACCAGGCATCCTTTGTAATCAACAGAAACAAGTACCATTCTCAGGCCGATATCAGCCGCAAGTAATCCCGTTCCGCCCTTCAAAAGATTTGCAAAAGAACCGGTGTACATAAACCGAACTAACGGACAGTCGAAGACTAATTCAGAGGCACCGTGTTTTTTCAGCCAATCCAGGTAGTTATATTTATTGATATTCTGATACTCAAACTCGCCGGTTTCCGGGTTATAAACATCATGAAGAATACCCGTTAAACTGACTTCCATCCACTCGATCACAGAGATAACTCTCCGAACCTGGTCGTGTTTCTCGATAGCGTGAGAGAACATTTTTTCGAACCAGTGTGTAAATGCTGAAAAGAGGTAAACAACCTTCTCCAACGCCTCCAGCTCAACCTTTTTGGGATTTTCACCGGTGGTTCTTTCAATTTGTTCATCGATAATTTCAACCGCCTTGTGCAGCATTTTTACTTCCAGGGGTACAACAGTTTTTTGGAAAGTTTTTTTCATTTTGCTTACAATGCCATCCCACCAATGCGGTTTTGGCCGGTGGCGGGGCTGAGGGTCTCCAAATTTCTGATTCACATCCAGCAGATGTTCCATCAACTCCTTTCTCAAAAACCCCTCTCCTTTTTCGTAGGGTTCACCAATCACCATCTGCAGGGCAATTCCAAGCACTTTTCGAATCAATTCCAACGGTGTGGATTTTCCGGCTGTGCCCGGTTCCTGGTCGTTCATTGGGAAGATGATGGGCCAGTTAATCCACTTCTCCTCTCTGTGAGACCATTCGGTGAACAGGGAGGCATTATCGGGAACGATAGCTTCCGACCATTTTTTGAGGGGACTATCGGGATTCAAATCCAGCTCTTCCTGGAGGTGATAGGCATCCTTCACCATTCGGAAGGCGTTATCGTACCAGCCCTGGAAAATGTGGATTCCTTTTTCCTCAACCCTGTTGTGAAGCCCACGGCCCGTTGCTGTTTTGCCGCCTAACCTCCAACCTACCTGGTAAACGGTAATCTCGTAATGTTTATCCCAGCCCGGGTAATCGGTGAGTTCATAAATTGCTGATAAGGAGCCAAGCCCTCCGCCAAGTACAGCTATTCTTTTTCTCTTTGATTTATTTTCAGTTGCATTCATAGTACTAATTTTCGATTCATGAAACCGGTGGTATGTTTTTTCTGAAGCTATACAGCACCGACGGGATTTATACGTTAGTTGTTATTTTGGAAAGGCTTAAATCTTCAAGTTTTCCATACATATATACATCAATTATTTCGCTTTTTGAAACCAAATTGCTTCTGAATTTCATCAAATAATTAAATAGCAGCTTAAGTGATTGAGTCGCTATTTGTTAAACCAATATTAAAATGCGGCTGTCTTTCCCGGTGTTCACAAAACGAATGCACTGTCCCTGGTTTTTGAACCCGTATTCTTTTAAAGAATAGTCGTCTATTTGCGGGAGAGAATCTTGTACTAATTGAGTAAAACTTTGGACTATTTAGTCGGGGAATCTGTGGATGAAAGTTTTACTACTTCGTAGTGCAATATTAAATGACCGCTTTACTCTTTCAAATGAGCCGGGACCGTCTCAGGAAATTCAGTAAGCAGGTGAGCTATGAATTCATCATCCCAGGTAAATCCGTCGAAAGAGCCGTCTTCATGAGCGTTGCAACCATCGATGCTGGTCGCTATGTAATAGATTAGTTTTCACATTTTCCGGTTCTTAATTCACTCAAGATCCCAAATCTTACTCATTCACAGAAAAATTAAACACATCCGGCCTGGCGTAGTGTCCGGCCACGTCGAACATGCGCTTGGCTGCGATAATCTGTTGCAGGTCAATGTCTGCATAGAGTATGCCTTCTTCCGCTTCCAGAGGGCCTGCCAAAAATTTTCCGTTCGGCGCTATAATGCAGCTATTGCCAGTATTAATCCATTCACGTCCCTCGGGATAGAGGGTTTTAAATTCGTACTGCTCCGGGATATCATCCATTCGCAGGGCCATGCAGGTGCTGATGACAAACAGACCGCCTTCCCGTGCGATGTGCTGCATGGATTGAAGCCAGTTGGGGCTTTTATCCCACGTGGGGGAGGCCAGTATTTGAGCTCCGCTTTCATAAATGGCCGTCCGCGCCAGGGGCATGTAGTTTTCCCAGCAGATCAGCCCGGCCAGTTTTCCGGCTGAGGTGTCGTAAGATCGCAGCGTATCTCCCTTTCCCTGCGCCCAGATCAGCCGCTCGCCGCCGGTGGGAATCAGCTTGCGGTGTTTGCCCAAAATTTCACCCTGATCGCTGATAAACAACAGGCTGTTGTACAGGCTTGCCCCGCTGGTTTCAGAGTTCCGCTCATTCATGCCCATCACCACATGGATGCCCGCTTTTTTTGCGGCCTTGCAAAGCTGATCTGTTGCTTGATCAGGGACAGAAACGGCATGTTCAACCAGCTTTATATAGAGCTCATTCAGATCGGCTCCCTTGCTGTTTGGGATCAGCCACACCCAATCCGGGTAACCCGATATAAAGGCTTCTGGAAATACAATCAGTTTCGCCCCATGTTTACCGGCTTCCAATATTGCTGAACACGCTTTCTCGACTGTTTTTTTCTTATCCAGGAAAACCGGCGAAAGTTGTGCGGCGGCTACTTTAATGGTTTTTGTCATTTTTTACCTGCGGGTAGGAATTTTTTTGAATGGATTTACACAGGATATAATGGACAATTCCGACCTACTTTCCTATTAGATTGCTGTACATGATTGAGGCAAAAATAAATCTCCTATTGTTTCTGTTAAACAGAACGATAATCTACACTGGCATTCTGCGGTCGGCAATATGACTCTGAAAGGGTCGTAGAACATAGTATCACGGATACACGGGAAATACCATCGGCCCATTATCTAATTAGGGCACAGATCCCATTACGATGGTTGTTATCCAGACCGAATCAACTCCCTGTTACCCCTAACCGATTCAGGTACACCACCCCTCGATAAGGTATGGAGCGTTGATGGCATCTGTTGCCTCGGGGTATTATAGACTTGATTCTGCAAACCTGGGGCGGTGCCCCAGGCTGCAATATGTGACCCTTTCAGGGTCTGGTTCTGGTTTAAAAGTTGATCTCAGTTTTAACTATCTCATTTAAAACACTACAAAAGTATTGACGAGGAAGTAACTTTAAATTGTAATTCGTATTAAAAATTGCACCTCATATCCACACCGATCAACATAGAGCCGTTAAAATGAATGATTTACTAATCATTCACTGACACTACTTTCAAAGCGGCGCATGAATGGCAGCAATGATGTCTCCGCACTCTCCCGCCTCGTCCGGTATTTCGGTAAAGGGCGCAAAATTAACAACGCAGCCGCCTTCATAGGAATTGATCTGCTCGCCTACCTGGCCGGGTATTTTCGGCCCGTGGCTTCTCAAAACAGCGTGAATCTCTGCAGTTTGCGCATCCTGCAGGCCGCCAAAGCTTGGCAGTCCAAAAAGTTCATGAACCGAGCCGCTGTCATCGTTTTCTTTCAAGTGAGCCGAGAAATTTCCTTTCCCGTTATTTCCTGCAACACTTCCTGTGGCATACAGAAGCTGTACTTCCACGTTCAAGGCATTTCCAAAATCAGATTCCACACAAGCTCCCGGTGTCGCACACAATTCCGGTTTATTCCATATCACCCACCACAATGTGTAGGCATGGCCGGGCATTAATTTAGTTGTCTTAAAGTTTACGGTTATTCCATTGCCATTCCGGTGCAGTGTCGAAACACCGATGATTTCACCGGTAACACCGTTGAAAATATCCGCAGTGGATTTTGTGTAACCTTTAGCAGCGGCATCCGACTGCAATTCAGCAGATGCTAATTCACTTTCCGGCGAAACCGGGGTGTTTGATTCGCACCCGAACAGCAGGCCCGTTATCAGTAGTATCGGCAGTAGTTTTAGTGTTTTCATAATACCTCTTGTTTTATTGTTGATGTTGCGGCACGTTTTGTGCCTGTTTAATCTGTAATCGTGGGACAAAATCTCTCAGGATTACTGTATTACTTTCTTGGTTTGATATTCTGGTTGATATGGAAAAATTTTTGGATCGTATTTGGCTTTTACTTCATGCAGCCGCTCGTAATTATAACCCGTTGGAAAGATGATCTTTCCGTTCAGCTTTTATCCAGCCTGCTTATCGATTTGGTTGGTTTTATAATGATCCTGATGGATTATTGGATGTATCCACTCATTCGACGCTGACAGGACCTTCGGACGCTGTCAGGTCTTGTTTACTTATACTTCGGAAAGAGGCGAGTGATGCTCATGAACAATTTTCCATTCTCCCTGATTATTTTTAACAAATACCAGGCTGATCTGATCATTCACAACAGCCAGGTCCTCTCCAAACTTCAGATGAAAATCTGAATGGAAGCTTACAACGGCTACATTCCCGTAATAAACGGCCACTTTCATATCATTGGCATCCATTTTAACGGCTTCCGTAACGCTGCCAAAAACTTCCCGTTCAAAGGCTTCATTTTCCTCTCCACCGTTGCGGGGAGCACCTTGTTTAAATTCAGTGAATTTGGGTCCGTATGCATGAAAGGAGATTAATTTGTCCACATCCCCAACTTTGACGCTTTCAACAATGTCATTCCACGTTTGCATGATTTCGGCTTTTTCTGCCGGGTATTCCGTCATGATGCCATCATCGGATTGAGCCTGGCAAGCTGTGAATCCCAGGCCAAAGAGAAGGGTACAGATCAGAGAAATTTTATATAAACTGTTCATAATTATTTCCATGTAGAAGATTAAAGGGTGATTGTTTGAGATAACATCAGATGGGAAAACATATATGGAAATCAACCTCATTGACCTCCGGCAGGAATCCCTAATGACTTGTTATCTGTCTGAATGCAACATAGTAGATTCCCGTGATTCAGGCTTTTCTCAGAAGCTCAGAAACTTTACTTATCAGCCCAATCTCTCCGATATTCAGATGGGGACATGCCGTATTCGGCCTTATACGTTCTGCTGAAGTGCGATAAATTGCTAAAGCCGCAATCGAAAGCGACCTGGCTTATTGTTTTGTTCCCGGTCTGTAGCATACTTTTAGCTCTTTTCAGGCGTCTCTCAGTGAGCCATTTTCCGGGCGATGTTTGATAGTGTTTTTTAAAATCTCTCTTAAAGGCAGATAAGCTGCGATTGGCAATTTTTGCAAAATCCTGGATATTTAAATCGTAAAAGTAATTCGCTTCCATCACTTCCCAGATAGGAGTCTGAAAGTTTTCTACCGTTCTCAGGATATACGCCAGCAGGTGTTTGTTCTCAGGGTGGGAAAAGACATTAAACAGTAATTCCTTAAATTTATTTTCGAGGACATTATCGGGTAGTGTTTTTTTATGAATGATGTAGGGGATAAAACTTTTGTAGCTATTTTTGATGTGCTCATTAATCGAAAAGGGTTCAATCATGACTTTATTCGGCTCCGGTAAATCTTCCAGCGATAAATGCGGCCTGAATTCCTCAAACAAAGAACGAAGATAGTCGTCTTTCAGGTAGAATATGAGCACATCCCATCCTTCAGAGACGGATGGTAATTCCTGTACAAAAGCACATTTTTTAACAATTAAGCCCTTATCCGGGTTGGCCACATACCTGTTACTTCCCTGGTTAATAATCCGTTTTCCGTTTAACGTAAAATCGAACTGTATATATTTAGAATAGAGCTGCATCAGCCTTTCCTGCTGCGGACAGGTGTAGTGCAAAAACAGGGTGTCTTTCAACGAAAATTGCGGAAACAGTTCCGGGTTCGATATTTGTGCTTCATAGAGATCCATAAACAGGACGTGTGAGAGTTAGTACACCATCAAAGGATTATCAAAACATCTTCCTGCGAAACTCTTTATTCAGAAGAATTAAAACAAAATGGAGAAATCGGGACTCATTTCAAAGTTTATAGGCTAACCTAACTTCTCAATGATGATGTTGAGAGATTGTGCAATAGAAAAACCTGTGATTACCGTTACCAGGATTAGTGTAAGGATGGTTATTCGTTTCATAATTTTTCCGATATATTTTGATTTTTAGTTGGTTACTCTGCTCTGCTCTTCTTCCGATCCGGTACTCACATTCATCGACTTTATCTTACTGTTCCCGAAATTCCAGGTAAATGTTAACTGCACATTTCTCTCTTTCAAATCATATATAAATTGAGAATCCAGGTTTGCGCTTGGCAGATCTGTGATGCCATTCCAAACGTTCGTTTGTAAGATATCATTAGCAGAAAGCCGTAACATGCCCCGGCCTGACGCTACTCTTTTCTGGACACCGGCATTTAGCCATCCCAGTGGCCTGATTTCCATAATTCCCCAAACTGATTTGGATTGATAAAATCCTGAGACTTCGAATGAAAACTCACGGGGGAGATCAATGGTATTGGTGATATTAGCCGTAAATACATACGTATTCTGAGTAGGATTCTCATCATAGTGTGCGGTTCTGAATACCTGGTAGTTTCCCGACAGATTGGTTCGCAATTCCCACCAGGGAGCAAAAAACAGGGGGAAACTTGTATTGATTGCATAGGTTTGAAAATAACTCAGGTTTTGTGTGCTGTAGGTTTGCTCATTTGTGGATTCATTTAGAACAGGCTGGAAGGGCGCAATTGCATCTTTGGTATAGCTGTATTGAAGTGAAATGAGCCACTGTTTATGATTGTAATCCAGTTTCAGCGCATCACTGATGGCCGGTTCGAGGTCTGAATTACCCGACAGAAACGTGTTCGGATCAACAAAAAATACAAATGGAGCCAGATCATTAAACGTAGGACGGGTGATTCTCCTCGCGTAAGAGAATCCGACGCTTTTCTCATTCTGCATGTTTTTCTGAATAAACAGGCTTGGGAAAAGATAACCATCCTGCACATCCACAAGTCCGGGAGTTTCAGGTGTGCTCAAAAACCGGTCGGTATACTCAAACCGCAATCCTGCGTTTATCCTCAGGTTTTCGGCAGGTGTCCAGTTACCGGATAGATAGCCAGCTGCAGTTTTTTCTGAAAGATCGGCGTCTTGAGTGAACGTATCATTTTTCACCCAAACATTCTCTACCAAATCGGAAACACCAACTTTGTTTGAAAATTCAGATAGTGATCCTTTAACACCTGTTTCCAGCGTAAATGCATCAGAAATTTCATTCCGAAAATCCAGTTTTGAAACCCGGATGTTGATCGGTGTCTCCTTTGTAACATCGATTTCTTCCCTATTCAAAAGTGTGTGATCACCTTCGATGAACCTGTTTTTATACTGAGATGGATTGTCGTTCTTGAAGTAAAGGTAGTCCACATCAAAATTGAGCGTTTTATTTTCATCGAACTTGTGGTCAAGACTCACGTTTACCAGCCCGTTTCTCCACCGGTTGGTTTCACGAACCGACATTTCGGTGCTCAGGCTTGATGTGGGGCTGAATCGGGCGAAATTATCAGACAGATCGCGTGTATCCCACAGCCTTTGGTAGCCGGTAAGTAGGAGTCCGGCTGTCGTTTTACCACCAATCTGAACTTCCATACCTGCCCGTGCATTTTGAACGCCGGTTGACGGTTTCCGTATATTATCGCTTGTTATCTCTTCCCATGAATCCATCTTTAAGCAAGAAACGCTCATTAATCCAGTTGGTCTCTGTTCGGTCGTAGTGGATGGAGTAATCCAGAAAAAGGGCCAGTTTATTTCCACGGTGGCTGATGTTCACATTTCCGCCGAGTGTTTCCGCCTGATTATACCCCAGGTTACCGCCGATCATACCGGTGGTGCCCAACTCTGTAAACTGCGTCATTTTGATGTGGATAATACCCGCATCTCCTTCGGCTTCATACCTTGCCGGTGGTGTTGTAATGAGCTCAATCTGATCGATATTGGCGGCACTCATACCGTCCAGCATCTGAACCACGGCATCAATGGGGAGCTGAACAAATTTATCGTTGATCATCACCCGCACACCGGTTTTACCACTCATGGAAAGGGAATTACTCTGGCGGTTCACCTGGATTCCCGGAGATTTTTCCAGTACCTGCAGTACAGAACTACCGGAGGATGTAATACTTCGCTGCACATTAACAACCAGCCGGTCGATTTCCTGCTCAAACAACGGCCGGCGGGCAGTGACATCCACTTCGCCCATCTCTTCCAGTGAAACCTGTAGTGTGATCGTTTCAAACCGGATGGGTTCCTGGTCTGATTCAAATGGAGCAGATATATATATCTGAAAACCAACCATGGAGACCGACAACAAGTACCGGCCAGGATCAATGTTATTCAGCTCATAGTATCCGGCATTGTCAGTTACGGTCCCCTTCACTAAAGCAGAATCAGATGGCTGCAGTAAAAGTACATTGGCCCCGGGCAGTGGTGAGCCGTTTTCTTCGACGACTGTTCCCGTTATCACAGCCTGTGATTGAACATCCATGCTATAGAAAAACAGGATGAGGAAAATCGATAATAAACGGATCAACTGTTTTGGAGTCATTTTTCTAATGGTTTTATATTCAAATTCACACTGAAAAAATTATCCGGATCGTACTTGGCCTTTATTTTTGCAAGGCGTTTATAATTTTTACCATAAGCGGATTGCACCAACTCGTTTCCTTCTTCTCCAAAACCGGGGAAATTGGGATACATACCGGAACCTGAATAGGGTTTCATCTCATCCAGAACATTGCGCGACCATGCAATCACTTTTTCCGAGTCGTCGGGGTCGTCCCAAACTGAATCGACACTAAACAGAAATGACGTATCACGGCTGCCGAAAGCTGCATTTTCCGCAGGAATCCTGTTCATTTCTCCCCCGTAATGCCAGATTGCCACTAACATGGAAGGAACAGGACGTTCTTTTCCTTTTGAAACGATCGCTTTTATCACGTCATCATCAAGTGAAGCTAAATCCGTTGATTTGAAATAGTAATTTCGCTCGTGTTTTGGAAATGCCCAATCGAACATACTTTGTACCATTGCAAAAGGATATTGACCGCTCATATCAACTACCGGTTTGCCGATCTCCCTGAGGGCTGGAGCACCCGCTGGCCTTCATCCGGATCACCGGAGTACATTGCCGGGGTGCGCTACAATACTCTTGCCCCGCGCTTCTTCCGGGAAATCCTCAACATCAGGTATAGACCAAAGCAAGGCCTCTGAGCTTACTTCATCGGGTGAAGAAACCATAAAATCCCGCCAAACTGAAAGGACTTCATCGGCCATTAACATAGGATACATCGGCAAGCAAAACATGACTTGAGGCCCCACTTCATGGAGATTAAATTCGAAGCTTGTAACAATTCCAAAGTTTCCGCCGCCGCCCCGTACTGCCCAGAAGAGATCACTGTTTTCATGTTCGCTGGCTGTTAACACTTTTCCTTCTGCGGTCACAATCCGAACAGAACGAAGGTTATCACAACTGAGTCCATGTTTTTTCCGAAGCCTTCCCAGCCCGCCGCCAAGAGTAAGTCCTGCAACTCCCGTGGTAGAAACGACTCCGCCGGGAGCGGCCAGCCCATAAAGCTGAGTTTCCCGGTCCACATCGGCCCAGATTGCCCCTCCCTCTACGATAGCCGTTTTTGAGTCCGGATCTACGTGAACTCCACGCATATCTGAAAGGTCAATGACAAGTCCGTCGTCAACCAAAGCCAGTCCTGCCACATTATGGCCGCCACCGCGAATAGATACTGGCAGGTTATTTTCCCGTGCAAAGTTTACAGAGTGAATCACATCGGATGTTCCCCTGCACTTGACGATCAGTTCCGGATATTTGTCAATGAGTCCATTCCAAACCTGCCGTTCATCATCATACCTGTTATTTTCAGGTGTTACTACATCTCCAAGAAGTGTGTTATTGAATTCTGTGATTGTTTCGTTCTCCAGCATGTGGTCTCCGGTTTTTTTTGGTTTTAGTAATACCTCAAATCCGCAAGGATTTCATTTGCATAAGATAGTACAATAACAGTACTCATTTTCTAAAATTTGATTGACAATACTATCGTATTTGTAGATTTCCCGTGATTCTTTGCTGCATTTTCACCACTGTTGACCGCTAACGGATGCCTGTTTTGCTGTATTTTTTTACTCATGGACACACCTCTCCCACAAATTTGGATTAACGAATAGCGTCAGTGGAGATGGCGGGGCGGTTGGCTACTCCAGAAGCAGCTCGTAGCCCTTACCGGTGTAGAGTTTAAGGATATTCTGCCTGCCTGAGCGAATCCACTTGGCGGGAACGCTGATGAATCGAAAGATAAACTTTTTAAGCCGGTAGGTGACCTTCAGCCAGGGGATGCGCTTCGAGTAGAGGCTGAGGATGTAACGATAGAAGTTGGCGATGATGGCCGTGAGAATCATAAAGGCCGTGTTCTGCGAGAGAAACGAGCAGGGCAGCCGCGACCAGCTAAAATCGTTGCCCATGATATCAAAGACCCGCTCACTGGCTCCGCGTTTGTTGTAGAAGGCAACAATTTCCTCCGGGGAGCTCTCACGATCGTTGGTTAGAATGGCCCGGTAGGTGTAGGCAGACCCGCTGAACAGATCGCCCTGCTGGTCGTCTCGTTTGATGCGGCTGACGATCAGCCGATAGGAGGTTTGCCCGTCAAAGGGCCGCCAGTCAGCCAGCTCGGCCACATCCATCGGCTGCCAGTTCAGTTTCACCGATGTCCAGTCGTCCTGGTCGATCGCCGAAATCTGTCGGAGCATCTCCGCCGAGCGTTTGGCCCGGATGTAGAACTGGTTGGTATGGGGTTGCACCAGATCAACGACGTCCTGTTGATAGGAAGCTGAATCGGCCCGAAAGCGGCCAATGCTCACATCATGGGCATTCAGCCGTTCGAACAGTCGGTCGAGGGTTTCGTGCTGGGCAAAGCTCGCCTGGCTGTTGCCGCTTGCGCCCTTCGATGGTTACCGGCATGCCCTCAATGCTGGCAACCCCCGGCTGATAGCCGGTGACACTTTTTGTAGGTTCGCACCGCATCCCATTTCTCGGTTTCAATAACCTGGTTGTCATAGTCCAGAGTATAGCAGCGCCGGTTGCTGAGTTGTCCGGTGGTCCGCAAGGCTTTCACCAACAATTCGTTTAGCGGCTCATTGATGTTGAACGTGTGGTTCACACCGCTGGTTGGATGAGTAAGCTGGCGGGACTCGCAGGCCAGCTGCTTGACCCCGCGAAGCAGCGTGTCGGGGCTGCACGGCGAGAGGCCCCGCGTGCGATGCAGAGGCTCGCGCAGGTGCTCGGCCAGATCCTCGGCGCAATCCCCGCCGGTAAACAATACGCTCATGAGATTGGCAACAATATCGCTGTAGGAAAACCCGGCCGTTTGACCTCTCGGGCCGAGGTGCCGGTCAATCAGTCCCGCCAGCCCGCACGTATGAAAACTTTCCAAACAAAAATCTAATCCGCCAAATGGTGTTATCTTATCCGATGATTTTGTAATATGCATATCTCACTTCGTTAGTTTGATTTGTCTCACCTAAATAAGTGAAATTATTCGAGCCAAAAAAGCCTGAATCAACAACATTCAGCCGCTTTTTTGGCTCTTTTTATGTATTGCTTGCGGATTTTAGGGACTCGATTAAGTTTTTCAAGGGGATCGCCCTGACTGGAAAGTTTTTTCAGGCGGTAATGTTTGCCAAATAATCCTACAACTCCCTGCTGCTTATACTCTTGTGCCATAAATAGATGCCATTTATTTGTAAATTAATTTACTGCTGTAAATATACTAAAAATCCCATCAACTAATTGATATTTATACAGTTATAATTAATAAAGTCCAT